>CANBTI010000004.1 GCA_947372355.1 Bdellovibrionales bacterium
GTTTCAATGAAGATGCACGTGCCAGCACTTCTACCTGCGATGAAATGGCGAAAAAATTATATACGCCACAAGATGCAATTAAGGATATAAAATCAGGAAAATTAGTTTTTATGGGAAGAGATACCTTTCCAAAACATGCTTTAAATAAGAGCTGTGTTTATAAATCAGATCGAGCTTACATTATTTATAATAATTGTTTAAGTAGCAAAAAAGAGTCAGCTCAATCTACGATTGATGTGATTTCTTTTGATGGAGATATTGTTAGTTTTAATATATTTAATTCTGGAAAAATTGAAAATCAACAGTACAGCATGCTTTCTAGGTCTGAATACGATTTCACTTGGACTGTTTCGAGTACAAAAAGTTCGAAACCTGGAAATTTAAATGTGAACCAACTTAAAACATACATTAAAAATTCTGAATATAATAAATTCTGCACTATCGGCTCTATGGGTAAAGCCCAAGATATGAGTTCCAAGGTATATTGTGAAAAAGGAATTTCAGATGCAAGTTGGATGGCAGCAGGAGAAAGTTTTTGGAAAAATCCTGGATCCGAATGGCAACAAACTTTGCAGTACTTAAAAAATGCTGTATTAAATTCTAATTTTTAAATAAGACAAAAATTAATTTGGAATTTTTTTCAAGATAGATGCGTTCAAAAAAGCTCCGATTTCATGTTTCTTGTAATTAAGTTTTGTGTAGTGAGCTTCATGATATTGCTTATTAAAAAGGTTCTTTTTGAAATCTTTTTCACCCATGGTGAGCATTCCGATCATTAAGTGAGTGTTGCTATCAAAAATAGGTGCTCCAGAACTGCCACCAAACGTATCTAGATCATGCTTGAAAGCAGGGTAATTTCCTTGTTTTTCATAATAAGTGGAACTGATTTCTGCATCATCAGAAAATTTAGCGGGTAATCCAGATGGATAGTGAATGATAAAAACGCTTGTTCCAATCGGAGTATTCACTGCGTCTGGATTAAAATGAATAGGTTCTCTACCCACCACATTACGATCTAAGATAACGAGCATAAAATCACTTTGATCGTAAATATCAAAAACGATGGATTTTCCGTAGTAAACATTGTCTTTGCTGATTTCTTGTTTAAAATCGCTCGAGTTTTCCATTTTGTAATCAAATACGAAAGCAGTTTGTGTTGCTGGAATATATTGAATGCAGTGAGTAGCGGTTAAAACAACATTGGGAGCAATTAAGGTACCTGAGCAATAACTATGAGATGGTTGGGAATAAAAGGGCTCTCCAACTTGCAATTCACCTTCTTTTCCATGGGTATTGATTTGATCACGATATTTAAAGCTATTTTCTAAAGGAGTGAGCTCATCAGTGCGCATCAGAGTTACGGTTGAACGTGCTAGTAGTTGTATATCGTTAGAAGTTTCAAAAAGATCCTTCCGATTATCGTTTCCGTAGATGGAGGCTTGAGCAGAGAGCGCAAAAAGCATGAATGTAGTAGGCAGGGTGATTTTACTAAAAATGATACTCATTGTTTAACTACTCCTCTAATTTTCTCATCGTAATACTAGAGAAGAAGAGCTTAGTCAACAATATTAGTTTAATTAATAATTTAGGCTTTTTTGAACTTTAACGTAATTTCAGTACCGGATTCATTAGGGAATTCTTCAATAGATTTAGATTTAATCTCAATGTTTCCTCCAAAAAGTTGCATATATTTTCGAACAATAGGCATTCCAAAGCCAGTGCCTTTTTCATTTAGAGTACCCAAACGAGTCGTTTTTTCAGTTTTTGAGAAAAGCTTTAATCTGAGTTCTTCATTCATGCCCATGCCATGATCGCGCACTTTTACTTCTATCGAATCACCCGATTCAACTGCATGGATTAGGATCTTGCCCTTTTTGTAAGAAAATTTAATCGCATTAGAAACCACATTGTTAATCACTGAATTGAGTAATGCACTAGGTTCTGCAATAATTTTCATTTCCGGCATGCAATCAAATAAAATCTCAATTTCTTTTTGATGGATGGTATCATTAAGGGTTGTTTTACAATCTCTAAAAACATCCATGAGAGTAACAACTTGTAAATCTGGTACTAATTTTTGATCATCCAGTGATTGTAATGTTCTTACATTTTTTATTAAGTCAGTGATTCTTTGAATTGTTTCTAATGCTTTGTTTTTAGGTGTTTCACGATCTTCAATTACTCTTGATAATTTCATGACTGAACCCTGAAGGATCATGAGCATGTTATTAATATCATGCGAGAGGATGCGTGTGAGCATCGTTTGATCTTCAAATTGAGTTCTCAGTTTTTCTTGCAGATCTACTGTTTGCAAGGAGCGAGATAATCTGGAGACCAGTTCTTTTTCTCTTGCTGGTTTTAAAATATAGTCATCGGCACCAGAATCAAAAGCCGCTGAAAGTTCAGTTTCGCCTGTTTGTGATGTAATGAATAATACCGGTGTGTCTTTCATGTCTGGATCTTGACGTATCACTCGGCATACTTCTGGTCCGGTCATTTCAGGCATTTCAAAATCAAGTAGAATGACATTCGGTTTAAACTCTTTTGCTACAGCTAATGCATTTTTAGGATTTTGTTCGAATTCTAAAAGAATATCGTAAGGTTTTAATATCTTGGCCAAGGCTAAATAATTAACCTTCATGTCGTCCACTACCAAGATTTTCTTATTCTTAAGAATATTAATCACATTTTCTTCTCGGTAATCAGAATTGAATTATTTAGAAATTGTTAATATTTATAAAATGTCATAGATTAACTCTCGTGTTCAAGCGTCAAGATTTATTCACTCATGGTTATTATCTTCAAAAATTTTCGCTCCACCCTCAGGTGCAAAAATTAGTAGAGCTTGAAAAATGGAATGAGATAGATCAATTATTTATTCAACTCACTTCACCGGTGGGTGAGCTATTTTCATTCATTCAAAATTTCCATTCATTTTCAAAAATTGAAACGATGCTGAGCATTCGTGAATCATCAAATCCTGATGAGGAAGATGGAATTTGGCATGATGATGGGAGTCGTATTTTTGCGTTTTCATTATCACTCAATCTTCACCCGGATAAAATTGAAGGGGGTGAGCTGGAGCTACGTTTAAAAAATGAAGAAGTTTCAGAAATGATCTTCACACCCGAATTTGGAACTGCGATTCTTTTTTTAACCGGTATACATGGTTATGAACATCGAACCAGACAGGTAAAAAAAGGGAGAAGAATTATGCTAGTGGGTTGGTGTAGTGATTAGTTAAAATTTTAATTTTACTTTCTCCCAACTAATTTCGCAATTTCTTGAGCTAATTTGATAGAATCAATTGGTTTTGATAAATGGGATTGAAAACCAGCTTTTTGTGTATTTTGAATGTCTTTCTCGCTTGCATATGCGGTGAGGGCAATGGCAGGAGTTTTTCCAAGTTCTGATTTCATGGCTCTGATTTTTTTTATCAAACAAAATCCATCTTCAGAAGGCATGGCTATATCACTCACTAAAACATCGGGTTTGAATATTTCTAAAAATTCCATACATAATTTCACTGAAAGAGCTGTTTTAGTTTCAGCGCCATAAGATTGAAGCATTAAGGCAAAAGCTTCGCTTGCATCGATTTCATCTTCAACGAGGAGTACTTTTATGCCCTTTAATAAAGATTCATGAAGATTAATCATTTCATTCGGAATTGCTTTTATATCTGGTGTGCCTGCTCCTAAACTTACAATATTAGGAAATAAAACAGTAAAGGTTGTTCCTTTTCCATCTCCCGCACTTTCAGCAGAAATGGTTCCTTGATGCATTTCTACTAATTTTCGAACAATTGATAAACCAAGTCCTAATCCTCCATAAGCTCGAGTACTAGAACTATCCAATTGGGTGAATTGATCAAAAATAATAGGTAAAAAATCTGATTTAATTCCTTTGCCAAAATCACGCACTTGAATTCTAATTTTATCTCCGGAAGGTAGATTTAATTGATCCATTGAAACGATAATTTTGCTGTGAGGAGGAGAAAATTTAATAGCGTTCGTGATTAGGTTCCATAAAACTTGTTGTAATCGAAGAGGATCAGCATCAATTCGTTTTATTTTTGGATCAACACTTGTTTCGATTTGAATCGATTTTGTAGCAGCAAAATTTTTAATAGAATCCACAGCTTCAGAAATAATATTTCGTGGGCACACATTTTCTATTTCAAGATTGAGCTTTCCAGCTTGAATTCTAGAAATGTCCAAAAGATCATCAATCAATTGGCTTTGAGCCAATGCGCTTCTTTCGATCACCGCAACTGCATGTTTAGTTTTCTCGGTATCCAGTTTTCCACTACTCAGCATTTGTGCCCAACTTAAAATGTTAGTGAGTGGGGTACGAAGTTCATGGGAAAGGGTAGTTAAAAATTCATCCTTGATCAAATTAGCTTTTTCGGCTGCTGCACGAGCTTGCTTTTCTCGAATGAGAATATCAGCACGTTCTTTTTCTAGTTCCTTAATTTCAGAGATATCTCGAACAGTAGCAGTGATAAAAGTGCCGTCCTGATTTTTAAATAGATTGAGGGAAACATCGATAGGAAAAATTTTCCCATCTTTTCTATTGCCAAAAATTTCTAGTTTTGAACCCATTTCACTATTTGTAGGATGGGATAAATAATCTTCTATTTTTTTGATATGAAAAATTCTTATTGAATCAGGAATTAAGATTTCTACCATTTGCTTTTGTAATTCGAGGGATGAGTAACCAAACATTGTTTCAATTTGAAGATTAGAAAATTCAATGATTCCTTCTTGATTAACAATTAAAATACCATCTTTTGCTGTATTGATTAAATGGTGGTATTTTTCTTCAGTTAAAAATCGATCTGTCATAGTGTGTTATCTTAAGTTGCATTGGGTTGTTTTTCAAACCTTTTGATTGTTTTGAGCAATTCATCGAGTTTAAAGGGTTTTGCAACCCATCCAATGGCACTGATGTCTTTAGCTCGTTGTTCGGCATCGGCGGCTGCAGTCATCACTACAATGGGGCAAAGATGGTCGTGTTTGGAGATAAACTCAATTGCAAATTGCCATCCATCCATCACGGGCATTTTCATGTCTAACAGGATCAGATTTGGCAATGAATGAGTTTCCATTAGCTTCATCGCTTCGAAGCCATTTTCAGCAGTGAGGGTATGGTAATCTTCTGATTCTAAAAATATTTTTAAGGTAGAGAGAATGTCTTGATCATCTTCCACCACTAAAATGGTTTTTTTTTCACTCATATTTCTGCGGTCTTTCTGGGAAGATCAAAATAAAAAGTGCTACCTTTTCCTAATTTACTTTCAATGCCAATGGTTCCCCCATGGAGTTCAATCATTTTCCGGCTGATGTATAAACCTAACCCCAAACCAACAGTGTGTTCCACTTCTTCACCCGTTCCTCTGGTAATCGCTCCAAATAAATTCTTTTGAGCTTTTTCTGAAATTCCAGCGCCGTAATCCTTCACTGAAACGCGCACCTTTTCAGGATTTATTTCTAAACCGATTTCTATGGGTGTGCTTTCAAGAGTGTATTTTATGGCATTATCTAAAAGATTTGAAATCACTTGGTAGATTCGCACTCGATCAATGTTGATCATCAAAGTGGATGCGTTTTTAGAAAATTCAATGGTTCTATTGTTTGAACGAAGTTTAAAATCTTCCATACATTCGGTAATCAGTTCTACTAATTCAGTAACTTCGAGTTTTATTTTAACGATGCCATGTTCTAATCTTGAAACATCGAGCAGATCGATCACCAATTTTGCAATTCTATCTGATTGTGCATTTAAGCGAGACAATGTTTTAGAATCTACTGGAATTCCGTGATCAAGGTTTCTTTGGGTGAGTTGAAGAAGGAGTGAAAAAGCAGTCACGGGAGTTCGTAATTCATGTGCTGCCACATCCAAAAAATGTGATTTCAGGTGTGTCGCATTTTCACTTTCTTCACGTGCTTTAATGAGGTCTTTTTCTAATTGATGTCTTTCGGTGATGTCTAAAAATATTAGTATTCCTGCCATGATTGATCCATCTGGTTTCAATATTGGAGCAGCATTTCCCATCATCACTTTTTCTTTTTGATTTGGACTCTTCAGAATAAACTCTTCGATACTTTTTTTACCTTCATAAATAGCTCGATGCAGTGGCATTTTATTAACTGGATAAGGGGTTCCGTTCAGATAATATTTTTGCCAATGAGAAATATTTTCGTTTATTTTTAGATCTTGATTCAATCCACGGATTAATCTCCCCGCTTGATTGATGTATTTGATATTTCCTGAGGGAGCGTCGGCAATCACAATCCCAGCTTGACTTTGATCCATCGCTGCTTGAAATAATGCATTGAGTTCAGAAGTTTTTTCTCTTAATTGAATTTCCTTGGTGACATCGGTGAAATTAACAACAATTTGGGATAATTCTTGATTCGTCTTGAACTCTGGATAAGCGTGACACAAAACCCATGTTGGATGATCTTGATTCGGGATGATAATACCCAAAATTTGATTTTTAAATTCTCTTTTTGAAATACAAACACGGTTTACTGGAAATTCATTGATCGGAAGCGGAGAGCCATTTTCATTGACAAATTTCCAACTCGGATCGGTGGAAAATTTTCCCTTCATTTCTTCTCTTGAAATTCCGAGTAAATTTGAAGCCATCTGATTAGCAAATAATATGGCAGTAGTGGAATCATGAACCACTACGCCAACACTCAGATTCTCGAGTAATGAGTGCAATTCAACTTTCATGTAAGATTTACTTACAAGTTTCGTTCCAAAAATTATTTTTAAATTTATTTTATATCCATAGGGATTCGCCACCATCCCGCATAGGATGTGCAATGAAAATTTTGAGTCCGTGCCTTGATTGTGGTGCTTGCTGTGCAAGGTTTCGGATCTCCTATTATTGGGATGAAAAGGTGCCTGAAGGGTTTTTTCATGAAACAACACCCATGTTTCGTTCTCTCAAAAGCAAAAAAGATCCAGAAGGACGCCCCCGCTGTAACGCACTCCAGGGTATTATTGGCACTGAGGTTTCCTGCGGAATTTATGAAAATCGTCCTTCACCATGCCGTGATTTTAAACATTCTTACGAAGATGGCGGACCCAGCGAGCCCCGTTGTGATGAAGCAAGACTCAAATTCGGAATGAAACCTTTACCAGTGCCAATGTGACTGAGCTCGCAACTCACACTGCATTATGTCTATGATTTTATGTGAATTTTATTTGGTATAAATCCTGCTTTGCAATGCTATATCTGAATGAATAGGTGGGGGCCTAATCCAAATGAATATCTCTAAATCTCTGATTGTTCTCTTCGTTGTTTTATCTGCTTGTTCAAAATCATCTGAAAATAAAGTGAGTGATCAAAATCTTCGGAACAACACTTTGCCAGTGGATTCTATGGTTTCTGGAATGCGAGTGTTGAGAAATGATCAACTCATTACAAAACTCAATGCGGATACACTTTTGAGTAGTGCCAATGGCGATGCTTCAAAATTTTTAAAATCATCATCGTTAATCGATGAGCGCACGGTTTACCAAGGAAAATTCCCTACTGAAGATGTTACGATGCCAACAGTAGATACAGCCAATGATTCATTAATTTTGGGTTTACCCCTTGGTTCTTTGGGTGAAGAACGCGTTTTAGGTGGAGTGATCACAGAAGTTTCAAACACCTCTGATGATAATTTAGGAAATTTAAAACTTTCTGATTTCCCGATGGTTCACGGAAAATTAATGTTAGCGGCTTTGAATACCAATTCTCCGGAATTAATTTTGGTTGGTTGTTCTTCTAAATGCCAAGAATCTTCACCTCGTTTACCCCAAATTGCTTTTCCAATCACAGCAGTAGACACTCAAAATAATTTACTCATGATCGATATTTCCGCTGTGGGTAAAGCCCTTGATCTTCTCACGATGCAAGATCCGGAAGGAAAAGATTCAGGATTAAAATCAATTTCTACAGTAGCTAAAACTTTCGATTTCTCGCTTCAAACTATTATTTTTGATGTAGAATCAAAATTAACAGCGGTGGACCCAAAAGAAAATCCAGTTCCCGATACCAACCTTACCGTACGTTGGTATCTAAAATCAGCAGCCGCGTTTGATCCTGCATTTGAAACACGTGATGCCACTCCTGGTGTAGGCTTTTTCATGACCGACACCGCTGCTAATCCTAAAATCAAACGTTGGTCTCTTGCTCGTTATGGCGATGCTGGAATTAAGTATTATTTAAAACACATTCCAACAGAGTGGCAGCCTGCGTTTGCTTCCTCTTTTGATGAATGGAATGATACTTTTCAAAAAATCTTGGGACGTAAAATATTTGATTACGAATTTATCCCAGAAGGGGATGCAAGAAACAATCTGATCATCACCGGAGATGTTCGCTACAATGTAGTGGAGTGGGATCTCGTGAATAAAGCTACCTACGGCGGATTAGGGCCATCTTTTGCGAATGAATACACGGGCGAAGATTTAAGTACAAACGTTCTCATTCAAGGCCCAACCATCATGAAACTTTATACGGATTGGTACAAAGTGAGTGCTGCGGTTCAGGCTTTAACTGCTCAAGGAAAATCCGCTGAAGCTGATGTGGTGTTACGTGATTATAGTCAATCCGCAGATGCGATGATTCAAAAATCTTCTCAGCATTCTTTAACTTTGAATAAAACTCGAGGTTTTAGAATTCACTCCGAACTTCCGGAATTAGAAGATCCAATGGCTCAAAGAAATGATTTTGAAGATCTACCACCGAATGTAGATTTTAAAACTTACATGAATGGTTATTTTCACGACATGCTCACGCATGAACTCGGACATAATCTTGGATTACGCCACAACTTCAGAGGAAACATGGGCGCAACTGATACTGGAGTGAAGGGTTCTACTTCACGTTCCGTGATGGAATATCTTGGCCGTCCTTACCGTTACTTGGATGGAGTGGGCGAGTATGATGTGATGGCGCTTCAATATGGATACGGCAATGTGAAGCCTGCTCATTTGGATTGGTTTTGTACCGATGATAATGCATGGAGCGCTGATGATGCTACCACTTCACCTGAGTGCACGATCGATGATGCTACTGGTGATCCATTCACTTTCTT
The DNA here is from genome assembly GCA_947372355.1 of Bdellovibrionales bacterium. Taxonomy (GTDB): domain Bacteria; phylum Bdellovibrionota; class UBA1018; order UBA1018; family CAIMNF01; genus CAIMNF01. The sequence goes on from CANBTI010000004.1 coordinate 9,102, forward strand.
CGAATTTAGATTAGCTAAAACTCTGGATCGAATCAGTGCTCGCGGGCAAGCTTATGCTCCGGTATGGAAAATCGATGATATGGCTTCTCAATTGGGAGCGGCCTCTAAGGGCTTACTCAGTTATGCATTGATCTCAGATAAAAACTCAACCCTCACTAATTTTTACGGAAAAGTAGGACGTCCTACTGACGTGAAATCAATGAAGCAGTTTGTGACAGCGCGTGTGAAACAGCAATTGTGTGATCCAAACCTTGATCTCGTGATTGCTGGCAAATATGATACTGCTTCCCAAACACTCACTCGTGAGAACATAAAATTACTTCGCGAGAAAATATTGAGTAACTTCCAAAAAGCTGGAATTGATCTTGGTTTTGATGTGAATTGTAGTACTCTTTAATTGAACAAAGAAGTTTAACGAGGGGGATATTGCGATGAAGGTATTGAATTACAAGCATCTTAAGTTGATACTGGCTTTACTTGTTCCCCTCATTTCATTTGGATCCGTTGCTCAAGCATCCTCCATTGAAGTGGTACAGAGTGTGCCTCTTGAAACCACACTCCAAGTTCCTAATATCCGCCTCACAAATCAAGTTTGGTTAGAGATGATTTCTTCAGCAAAGAAATCAATCGATCTTGAGCAGTTCTATATCAATAATCAATCAGGCCAATCTCTTGAACCCATATTAACAGCGCTGATAGCAGCTGCAAATCGTGGTGTTCAGGTTCGATTCATTGTGGATATTAAATTTTTTCAAAATTATCCAGATGTTCCGAATCAATTGAGTAAAATTCAAAACATCCAAGTGAAAACGATTGATTTCTCCTCTTATGGTGGAATTCAACATGCAAAATTTTTCATTGTGGATCAATCCCTTTCTTTTCTAGGAAGTGCTAACTTTGATTGGTTGGCTCTTTCCCACATTCACGAAGTGGGTTTAAAAGTGGATGATGCTTCTGTCAGTGCAGGCTTAGAAAATATTTTTGCTCATGATTGGTCTGTGGGAAAACTACTGGGTGGGAATTCTTTTTTGCCTTTTACTGATATCGTCGATAGTGGGAAGCCAAAAAAGGGAATGGTTGCGATTGCTCAGTTAGTCGCTTCTCCCACGAATGATTTACCGAGTGGAGTCTCTCCCTCATTAAATGCGATTCTTCAGCTCTTGGCTTCAGCGCGCACTTCAATTAAAATTCAGGTTTATCAATATTCAACTAAGGCTACAAAAGGTGCTTGGTTGATGCTCGATAATGAAATTAGAAAAGCGGCGAATCGTGGAGTTCAAGTTAAACTGATGGTGGATGCAGTCGCTTTAAAATCAGCATCATCAGAACTAAAAGCATTAACGGCTTCTAAAAACATTCAAGTGCGTGCGGTTACGATTCCCCAGTGGTCTGGTGGTCCGATTCAGTATGCTCGATTGATCCATAGTAAGTATTTTACAGTGGATGGAAGTTCCTCATGGGTAGGAACTGAAAACTGGAGTGAGAGTTATTTCTCTGGTTGTAGAAATGTGGGATTGATCATTCCTTCTCGCGATACCACGGCTCAGCTGGATCAAATCTTTGATCAGGTGTGGAACAGCGCATATGCTGCGGCGCTGTAGCTCTTGATAACTGCTTAAAAAACAAGATGCGCGCTAAGTCATCCTAATGATTAAAGAAAATGTCTCAGGTTCTGTCAGAGATCTGTCGATAGGATTTTGACTGGAGCATTTATGAAATTTTATTTATTAGTTTTGATTTTAACGATGACTGGGACTGCTTTTGCTAATCCTTTGGATTATCTAAAAAACACCATCCAAAAAGATGGCTACATTCTCTATCAAACACCTCTCACTTTTTCTGGAACTGGAACTCTGGTAGGAGGAACGCCGGATGCGATCAGTATCGTTTCTGATCCTCAAACATGTTTTCCTGATGTGATGAATGGTCAGTCGAGCAATATTCGAAGAGTGGATTCGATTGATTTAGGAAGCATCTCTCAGACCACAAGCTTTGATGGAACCGTAGGAGTGGATTTATTGAAATTCATGAATACAGCGAACTCCATTTTTAAAATCGGCGCGAACGTGAGCGGCATTCAATCCGTGGATCTTACCTTTCAAGGTGCAAGAATTGAGTACATTGACACAATCTATTTAGAAGAATTTTATAAAAATAAAATGAGTGATCCATGTAAAAAGCTACTCAATTCAGTTGGTTTTGTGATTCAAGCCTTAAGAGTGGACCAAATGAGATTTTCATTTAAAAATAAATCAGGAGCTTATATCAACATTGCAGCCGATGGAATTTCACAATATTTCAATATTGATATGAATGTGAATTATCACATTGAGCAAAACTACACACTCGTGATCGACACTCCAAAATACATTGGCTATCAATTAGGGCGATTGCAGGAAGAAGATAAGGGTCTTGCTTTGTATCGAGCACAAAAAACTTTTATGAATCGTTATGTATTCAAATCCATTGCGATCTTTAAAGAAATGCTTCAACTAGACTAGCTCATTGTGCAATGGAATGGATAATCTCTTCAGATTTTCCCATATTGTCAGATCCAAATCTTAAGGTTATTGTGGGTAAATGAAAACAAAAGTACTATTCGTGATTCAGTTACTCATGGGTCTCATTTTTTTCGTATTTGGATTAAATGGGTTCCTGAACTTTATTCCACAGCCACCTCTTACTGGAACAGCTTTAACATTCTTTACCGGTATGATGGCAGCTCCCTATTTTATTCCTGTATTGAAGGGAACTGAAGTTTTGGTTGGTTTGGCTTTACTCACCAATCGATTTGTTGCTTTAGCATTAGTGGTGATTGCACCGATTATTCTTCAAATATTTTTATATCACACAATTGTGGATCCAAGCGGAGCGCCGATGGCTATTGCTCTTGTGGTGTTTTTAATCACACTCATGATCAGTAAATCAGCTAATTATAAAACAGTGCTAGCTGCAAAGTAAAAGAGGGAATCTTATGATTCAAATTAGAAAATCAAATGAACGGGGCAGTTTTGATCATGGTTGGTTAAGAACGAGTCATACGTTTAGTTTTTCTGATTATCATGATCCAAAGTTTATGGGTTTTCGAGCGCTCAGGGTGATCAATGATGATTACATTGGAGCAGATGAGGGTTTTCCCACTCATGGTCACCGTGACATGGAAATCATCACCTATGTGATTGAAGGAGCCCTGGCTCATAAAGATACGCTTGGAAATCAAGCCGTAATCTATCCAGGGGAAGTGCAGTACATGGCTGCAGGAACTGGAATTCAGCATTCTGAATTTAATCATCTGAAGGAGCAAGAAACTCATCTTCATCAGATTTGGATCATTCCAGATCGTGCAGGTCATGCCCCAAGGTACGGACAAAAATCTTTTGTCCCTCAATTAAAAGAAAAAAACTTTGTTCTCACTATTTCTCCTGATGGAAGAGATGAATCTATCGCTATTCATCAAGATGCATTCATGTATGTGGGGAAACCTAAAAAAAATGAAGTCGTCGAATATGAACTCTCTTCAAAAAGATTTGCCTGGATTCAAATCATCAAAGGAACTCTTAATCTAAATGGAAATATTGATTTGAAAGCCGGAGATGGTGCTGCAATTTCTAATGAAACCGTTTTGAAGTTATTGGCAATGGATCAAGCTGAGTTTTTACTTTTTGATTTGGCTTAATCGATAAATTTAAAATGCTAAGTAAAAATCCTTGGTCAATTCCCGATACTGATGGGTGTAATTCAAATGACCATTTTCTTCGATGATGAGAATTTCTTCTAAATAATGAAAAGCTATTTTTTCAAATTGCATGAGATGTCTTTTCTCAAAGCTTTCACCGGCTTTGGTTTGAACCCTGAGTAATTTAGATAAAACAAGCCCTGCATTTTCAGCGATGGATCTAAATAGTTTTGCCTCTGGAGTGGGCAAAACCACACAAAGTTTTCCCTCATGGCTCAAAAGTTGAAGCGAGGCTTTCACTAATACTTTAAATGGAAGCTGCTCCGTGTTTCTAGCAATCGATTTTGAAGTTCCAGTGGCATGGGCTTTAGAGTTGAAGTAGGGGGGATTTGAGATGATGAGCTCAAACTTTAGCGGTTGAAGGGGTGAGACTAAAAAATCTTGGATGGAAGAGTGCTGAATTTGAATTCGTTCACGCCATTTTGATGCATTAGCATTTTCACTAGCCTGATGAAAAGCATCTTCATCGATATCAATCCCCATCACCGAAGCATTGCTTTTTTGAGCCATCATCAATGCCAAAATGCCCGAGCCAGTACCGATATCTAAGATGTGCTGAGTGCCTTCTGGGTTTACCCAGGAACCGAGCAAAACCGAATCAGTACCCACCTTGAAGGCGCACCGATCTTGTTGGATGGTGAATTGTTTAAATTGAAAATCCTGAGAGCTCATTATTTGAAATTACGAAGGAGTGCGTGGATATCACAGGAGCTTCCTTCCGCTTCTACTGTTTTCACAAATTGTTTAACATCTTCTTTATTAAGTATTTCGGAAGCTTCTTTTACGTATTTTTTAATGTCTTTTTTCTTCATTTCACCAGGAGGAATGATTAGCCCTTTTTTCTTTAAAACTTCAGAAAGATAAAATTCATAATATGGAATTTCAACTTCTTTGAGTAAACCTTCTTCACTCATGATCCAAACCAAGGAGCGGTAAGGATTATCTCCGCATTCTCTTAAACTTTTTGGAAATGCTTTGGAAAGTGGATCCGCAATTGAACCATCTGCTTTTTTTAAAAAACAATATTTCTCTGCATTCATTTTTTCCCAGAAAGTTTTTAAGTCCAAGTTCGACCAATTTTCTTTCACCACCACATCTACTTTTTTATGACCGGTTTCAAGTAATGCTAAAGAAGTGTGGTGATGATCAATGAGGTAGAGTTTTCCTTCGGGACCGATTACAACGGGAACAATTTTCTTTTCAATTACTTTTTCGATTTTATGTTCGGAAAGAGATTCAAATTCTTTCACCTTCTTTTTTACCTGATACTGTCCTACTTCCGGTTGGGTGGGGTGAAGATCTTCGATTTTATAAGTGCATTTAGCTCCTGTGATCATTTCTATTGAGCATGGAGGTAATTTGCTTTCAGCGAAAGCATTGATACTGAGACTCAGGAATAGAAGGGGGAGAAATCTGCGCATTTCAATGAATCACTTATTTTGAAAAGTATTTGAATAAAGAAACCATCGTGTTTCTTGTATTACCATAAGAGGTGGTTGCGAGTTGAATGCTAGAACTGGATTTGTCGTAAGAAATGGCACCTAATTGAGTGCAGGTAGAATTGTTCAAGGTCCAGTCTGCTTCGATGAGTTCAGAGCCTTGGTTAAAAATGGATCCAGAGCTGATCGCTTTTCCAATTTTCACATTTCCTGCAACAGTAGATGATTTGCCGCTAGCGGTGTTGCATTGATTATCTTTAAACCAGGTTCTGGTGATCGTAACATCCAAACTATTTTCAGCGGCAGTTGGAGCTTTTTGAAACTGCACCGTATCTATTGTATAACCTTGCTCGAGATCGGCTTGGGTCATCACACAAGTGGTAGACCAATTTGAGCCAGCCAACACTGCAAGTAGGGTAATTAGATTCATAAAAAAGCTCCTTAGATTGAGGCGTAGTTTAGCTGAATTGAGGTATATATTCAACAAAAGAGATTTAAATAGAAAAAACCCAGTAAAATCATTGATCTTACTGGGTTTTTTCTAATTTTTTCGAGAGTTAAAGATCGGTAATTATTTAATACGATCTTCACGTTTCACTGAACGTAAGTTCAATGGGAGAACTTTTTTACGCATACGAACGTTCTCAGGAGTCACTTCAATCCATTCATCCTCATCAATCCACTCAAGGCAACGCTCAAGAGACATATCTCTGATACCCGCAAGAGTAACGAGAACTTCGGTATGGGCTGAACGAATGTTGGTGAGTTTCTTTTCCTTACAAGGATTCACGTTCATGTCGTTTTCTTTAGCATTTTCACCGATGATCATTCCTTCGTAAACTTTTACGCCTGGTTTGATGAAAAGCATTCCGCGTTCTTCCAATGTAAGGAGTGCATACTCAATGGATGAACCCGTACGATCGGAAATCAAAGCTCCACATAAACGGTGAGTGATCTCGCCTTTGTGTGGAAAGTAATCGATCAAATAAGAACTGAATAAACCTTCTCCGCGAGTAGCGGTGAGGTAACGAGAACGAATTCCGAGTAATCCACGTGCAGGAATATCAAATTCCAAACGAACACGTTGTTTACCAATATTTTCTTGATGTGGCATGGTTTCGTATTTTACCAATGTACCTTTACGTTCTTGGAAAATACGAGTCACATCAGAAGAAAACTCTTCTGGAAGATCGAGAACCGCTTTCTCAAATGGTTCTAAGCGTGATCCGTCTTCAGCATAACGATAGAGAACGAGTGGTTTACCCACCATGAATTCAAAACCTTCGCGGCGCATTTGCTCAATCAAGATCGCGAATTGTAATTCTCCACGTCCCAAAATACGGAATTGATCTGAAGTTTCTACGTCTTCAAAACGAAGAGCCACGTTGTGGCGCACTTCTTTTAATAAACGTTCACGTAATTTACGAGATTGAATCGCTTCACCTTCTTGCCCTGAAAGGGGAGAAGTGCTCACTGAAAACAACATTGCTAGAGTTGGTTTTTCAACAATGATGCGTGGAAGTGGTTCAACATCATTGCTAGAGCTGATGGTATCACCAATTTCAACGGTTTCGTTTCCGGCGATCACTCCGATATCTCCTGCGAATAATTCAGGAACTTCGGTTTGTTTCAATCCTACATAGGTGAAAACTTGAGTCACGGTAAAACTTTCAGTCGTGGGAGCTCCAGTTACTGGATGCACACCTTGACGGAATAGTTTTTGATTTTTCTTCACCGATCCGCTGGTTACTTTACCAATGGTCAAGCGGCCTACGTATTCAGAGTAAGAAAGATTGGAAACGAGCATTTGAAATTCTTTTTTCTCGCTCACTTTTGGTGGAGGAATGACATCTACCATGAGTTTGAATAGAGGCTCAAGAGTTCCTGTTTTTTCTTTTGCTAATAAAGGTTTAATATCGTCGAAGTTAGTCGTGCACCAGCCGTGTCTTGCTGCTGCGTATACGATTGGAAAATCGCATTGATCTTCATTTGCGCCTAGTTCTAGGAACAAATCGAAAGCAGCGTTCACCACTTCATGAATACGAGTTCCATCAGAACACTCAGGGCGATCCACTTTGTTGATCACCAAAATGATTTTATGCCCCTTAGCCAGTGCTTTTTGAAGCACGAAACGGGTTTGTGGGAGGGGGCCTTCGGCCGCGTCTACTAGTAGTAACGCTCCGTCCACCATTCCCATGATGCGTTCCACTTCTCCACCGAAATCCGCATGGCCCGGAGTGTCAACAATGTTGACTTTGGTGTCACCAACCATGATGGAGGTGTTTTTTGATAAAATAGTAATCCCGCGTTCGCGCTCTAAATCTCCCGAATCCATCACGCGATCTGTGCTCGCTTGATGGGCTTGAAATGTGCCGGATTGGCGTAAAAGATGGTCTACTAACGTGGTTTTACCATGATCGACGTGGGCGATGATACATGCATTACGAATGTTTAAGCTCATTGAATTTCCTGTGGTTCCTGAATTTTTTGGGTTGCGTTTTGAAGACAATATAGGTAAATCTTCAATCTCTGTACAAAATTATACAGTTATTAAAATTTTTTTTATTCGCACAGTAGTGTGCACTAGTAACAGAAGGACGAAAAATCATGGCACGTGTATGTGATATAACAGGAACGAAGACTTTTAGCGGAAACAAGGTTTCTCACTCAAACATCAAAACCCGCACAAAATGGTTACCAAATTTGCATGACAAGCGTTTCATGATCCCTGAGCTTTCTAAAACAGTTACCTTTAAGCTTTCTACTCGTGCCATTCGTACGATTGATAAGTTAGGTGGAATCTCTCAAGCAATCATGAAAGCTAAAGAAGAGAAATTAAGCCCAATGGCTCAAAAATTACGTCGTGAAATTAAAAAAGCACGCACTGCAATTTCTGCAGGAAAGAAAAAAGTAGCAACGATGCTCTAGTTCTTTCGAACAATTTAACCCGTCTATAATTTAACCCGAGGCTTTATTCCGCAAGGAGTGAGGTTTCTAAGCCAGGTAGGGCAACTTACCTGGTTTTTTTTTGTGTTTTTGAAATTAACGAAATCGGATTGTGGTTAAAACGTCCGTAGCTACATCGTAATGTTTCATCACCACTTTGATCGTCGTGAATTTTGCATGCAGATCGGTTCTATGTTTATGATTAGTTCCGTTTTTCCCGGTCTTTGCACCAGTAAATTGATAAACACCAATGTCTTCTCTGCCGAGTAGAGCTTTCGCTGCAACTGAACATTCTTCTAAGGTGGAAGCTTCAATTGAACTGCGGCTCACATCACGACCGCGTCCCCAGGGTTCTCCGCGAACATCTTGCACTTCTTTCAATTGGCAGTTGTTTGCAGCGAATGTAGATGGAGCGATGAGGACTAAACTTAAAAATAAAATAGTTTTCATAAAGAGCACCTTTTCTTGTTCAGGTGGCATGATAGCAAACAGGACTCTTTTAGTCAACAAAGACTATTTAATTAATAAAAAATCACGGAGATGCTGATAACTTCCACGCCAAGCACCGGGTGAACGAATTCCGTTGATGAGAGTTCCGGGTTCCGTAATGCAGGTGAGAGAGCGAGTGGTAGGGCGAATGAGAAACACAGGAATACCAACATTGGTTGCGGGCAAATCCATTTTTCTTTCGTTTCCAATGAGTAAACAATCCTTAGCATCAAAGTTTTCTTGATCGAGAAGTTCTTGGTAATATTCTGGTAATGGTTTGCAGGCATGCATTCGATCAATCGTAGTGATGCTTTTAAAATTCTCCGGATTAATCCCACCCCAACGCATTCTCATTTGTACAATTTCTGACGACCACATTGGATTCGTTGCCAAAGTAAGAGTGTAGTGATCCTTAGCCCATTCCACAAAAGAAGCGGCACCTAAAATTTTACCAAAATGAGATTCCAATTTTGGGAACACACTTTTGATGGATTTTAATAAATGTTTTTCAGCTTCTTCTCTTGAGATTTTAAAATTGGTTTGAAAAATTTCAACCACACGCTCTTGATTGGTTTTTTCTTTAGAGGGGGTTTTCACCACATCTTGCATTTTTTTTAGGGTGCTGAAGGCAACCTTCCATCCTTGAAATTGTTTCAACATGGGTAAAATACGAGCGATGAATTCAAAATTCAGTAGAAAATTACCAGAATGAATCAAAGTTCCATCTAAATCTAAAAGGAGGTGTTTAAACCGAGGTGTGGAGTTCGAAAGTTCTGGCATCGGGGATAGTTTATGTTTTAATAGAAGGGTGAGCAACACTTCTTATTCTCATTACATTGAAAATATCGCCGGGCAATTTGCTCAACTCTCAGGCATGACACCCCGTATTTTACCCCTGGTGAAACCCGCCGGACTTTCAGACAAACCGCGCATTTTAATTTTAGCTCCTCATCCCGATGATGAGTGCCTGATGGCGGGTTATGCATTAAGGGCCCAAGAGGAATGGGGGGCTATCGTAACAGTTGTTCCATTTAGTTTTGGTAGTCATGTGGCAAGACAAAACGCGCGCGCAGAGGAATTAAAAAAAGCGGTGGCTGCACTTGGCTTCCATTTGTTTCCGCAATCTAATTTTGAAGAATCCGTAAGGGTGTTGAATCCTGAGATCATCATTTCGCCCCATGAGCGTGATCGACATCCCACTCACATTGCCGCTGCCGAAACCGTGAAATCTTTTTTATCCTCACACAAAAATAAAATCACTTGGATCAAAACAGAGTATTGGCAAGCCTCTGAAAAACCGAATTACTTTTTACCTTTAAGTACGGCTCATGTCGTAAAAATAGGTGAAGCCTTGATGGAGCATGAAGGTGAGATCGTTCGCAATCCTTACCATTTGAGCTTACCGGCATGGTATATGGATCAAGCCAGACGTGCTCCTGAAGTGCTAGCGGCTCATTTTGGATTGAATCCAAATTCAAAAACAGATTCAGGAATTATTTTTGGTCAATTGCTAGAAATTGTTTCTCAAACTGGCTAGCATGCAAAAATCCGAAATACAGTGATGCGGAATTAATAATGTGCCACATTCCATGGCCTTGAAACCAATGGTTTTCAGGCCAGCAAAGTACCCGAGTGAGATCAAGAGCTGAAATAACTGCTGCTACCAAAAGAGCGGCAACACTCATCCAAAAATATTTTCGACTTTCCACTTTTTGAATCAATTCGGTTCTCATGATCGCAATAATCAAAACCACGACATAAAGCTGAATGGGGAAATGAACCAAGGTAGATCCATAAGTAATGAGGGTGAGGGCAAAGGTGGCCAACCAAAATTGCTGTTTTCCATTTGAGCCCGAACCCCATTTGCCCATTCGAGATAAGTTCGACATCAGCATTAAGGTTAAAAACACATACATTCCAAAATAATCAAAAACCTGGGTAAAAGAATTTAAGCTCATGTGGAAAACAAAAGAACTAGTGCCAACCCAAATTGCAGCGGCACTAAAAAAGCGAAGAACGTTACTTTGTGAATTTTTGGCTTTTCTCCAAATCAGGAATGCAACGAGGAGATAAGCAAGATTGGTCCAGGTATTAAATGGGGTAACGAAGTAAGAACAAATCTTCTCTTCACACCAAGAGATGTTGGGTGGATATTTTGAATTTAAATCATACCAAGGGCAACCTGGTAAAAATGGGGTACTCATTAAATTAATTCTGCGGCTTCTTGATCTAAAAACCAAGTGACATCCGGATGACGTCGCAAGAAGCTAGCCGGACAAGTCCTGCTCTCTGTATCTTTAATCGCACCCTTAACGGCTTGAGCTTTATTTTTACCAATAGCCACGATCATGATTTTTTTTGCATCTAAAATGGTATCAATTCCCATGGTCACTGCTTGAGTGAAGGGAGTGGTGCCCTTGAAATTGGCGATTAAGGTTCCAGGGTGAAGATCTACAATCCTAGATCTGGAAGTGGGTTCAGAGCTAGGCTCATTAAAAGCAATGTGACCATTTTGTCCAAGACCTAAGAGAATGACGTCGAGTCCGCCTTTTTCAGCGATTTTTTTCTCATAATCGAGTGGCTCGGCAAATTGGTGAAAGAAGAATGCTTCTTTCACGAGAGCGCTGGAAAGAAAATGATTTTCAAGAAAACGCTTAAAACTGAACGCTTCTTTTTCAGGAGTCATGGGGTAATATTCATCGAGTTGAAAACAACTCCAAGATTCGGTTTTTAATTCTGAATGATGTTCAGCGGCAAGTTTATAAAAGGGGATCATCGTGTTGCCCGTGGGCAAGGCGAGATTAGGGGATGCAGGGAGTTTTTTAAACTCATCGAGTAATGCATAATAAAGTGAATTTACGTTATCAAACCGCCAGATCATTGATGAAAGTTATCACACGTGATAATTGTTATACTAATGAAAAGCTTACAAGAAACATACGCACCCAATAGTATCTGTTTTGGATGTGGACCAGCCAATGACAGGGGGCTGAGAATCCGTTCATTCGCAGTGAGTCCGACTGAAGCGCATGCGGAATTTGCGCCAGAAAAATATCAGGAAGCATTTCCAGGAATGGTAAATGGTGGAATCATTGGAGCTCTGCTCGATTGCCATTCCAACTGGACAGCGTGTTACGCATTAATGAAACAAGCTAATTTAAGTGAACCACCTTGCACGGTGACCGCTGATTTTCATGTAAAGTTAAAAGCTCCCACACCCTCAAACCAAAAAATAATTTTAAAAGCGCGAGCTGTTGAATTAAAAGAGGATCGTGCGAAGATTGAAGCAGAACTTTATACATTACAATCGGATGGAACTGAAAAGTTATGTGCTACTTGCAGTGGAACATTTGTGGCTGTGAAGCCTGGGCATCCGGCTTATCATCGGTGGTCATGATCCAAGGTACGAAGTGCCAGAGTGCGAGTGGAAAAATTCAAAGTAATAGAGTGGTGAGTTCATTCGCCGGCTGAGTAGGACTCAGCAAACGAATGAACTCACCACATAATCCAGCTCGCAAGCGAGCTTTTTGAAGGGGCAGCATGAAAATATTTAGTTGGAACGTAAATGGGTATCGAGCAATTTGTGGTAAGGGCTTTGATCAGTGGTTTGCTGATATTGATGCCGATGTGATTGGTCTTCAAGAAGTGAAAGCTCATGAAGAAGCTGTGAACCCAAAACTTCTGGAGCATAAGGGCTATCAACGTTTTTGGCATGCAGCAAAAAAACCAGGATATAGTGGAACCGCATTTTGGACCCGCATTGAACCCTTATCTTATCAAACCTTGGGCATTCCAAAATTCGATGATGAGGGACGCGCCCAGATCTTAGAATTTAAAGATTATTATGTAATGAATTGTTACTTCCCTAACTCTCAAGATGAACGCGCACGTTTGCCCTATAAATTGGAATTCAATGATGCCATTTTAAAGTTTTGTAAGGCAGCACATAAAAAAGGAAAGAATGTGATCGTGCAGGGTGATTTCAATGTTGCTCATACCGAGATTGATATTAAGAACGCTAAATCCAATCAAGATTCTCCGGGCTTTTATATTGAAGAACGCAATTGGATGAGTGATTTTTTAGGAAAAGGCGGCATGAAAGATGAATTTCGTGCGCGTCATCCGGGTGAAACTGGTTTGTACACTTGGTGGAGTTACCGCGCTAATGCCAGAGCAAATAATGTGGGTTGGCGTTTGGATTATCACATCACTAGTCCTGATCTCACCGATCGCATTAAAAATATTGATCATCAAAGAAATGTCGTTGGATCTGATCATTGCCCTGTGTGGATTGAGTTAAAAAAGTAACAATTTTTTGACTATAAATTCTAAATAATTTGTTTAAAATTTTTCCCATGATTTGCCGATAAAGATTCATGGCTAATTTGACTCTAAAAAAACGCATCTGGATATTAAGTGGCTCACTCATGTTGGGAATCGTGGGTCTATCCCTTTTTTCCAATCAACAAGCTCGAACCTTAAACGATCAATTGAAAGACGTAACTGGAACTCAGTTGCCTGCAGTGAGAACGATGACCTTGGCTGATATGAATCACGATGGAATTCGTGGTGTTTTGTTTGAAACACTTCACGCTGGGGCAACTCATGATCAAAAACGTGTAGATGAACTGGTGATTGAAATGAAAAAGATGACTCTTGAAATCAATGAGCATCTTGAAAAACTAGCAACATTAGGAGTGAGTAAAGAAGTCGTTGTTGCTCTTGAAAAAGCGAATCCTTTAGTAAAAGAATATGCTGAATCCGGAAATGAGTTAGTGGGATTAGTAGCTGCTGGAAAAACAAATGAAGCAGAAGCAAAATTATCAGTATTTACCGAACGTTTTGAAGTGCTTGAAAAAAGTTTAGGTACTTTAGGTGAAATGATTGAAGGAGATGTGAATAAGGCCAGAGATGGTGGGGCTCATGCAACTACGCTCATTACCATCATTTCATTGTTGGTTTTAATTTATGGGTTTTTCATGTCTTTTTTCATGATTAGAAAAATCAATCAAATTCTTTCACAATTGTATACACAGTTTTCGGCAACCGTTAACTCGATGTATACCACTAGTTCTGCCTTATCAAAGCTTTCTAACGATGTGGCCACTTCTACTAATCAACAAGCACAAGCGATTCAAGAAAGTTCATCTGCATTGGCTGAAATTTCAAGCATGGTTACTCAAACTACTGAAAACACAAAAAAATCACTGCAATCATCTGCTCTGGTATTTGGATTAAGTAATGAGGGGCGTTCAGTGATGGATCAAATGGCCACCGCTATGCATGCGATTGAAGGATCCAATGTTGAGCTTAAGGATATAGCAAAAGTAATTGAAGAAATTGGAACCAAAGCATCAGTGATTAACGATATCGTTTTTAAAACTCAATTGCTTTCTTTTAATGCTTCTATTGAAGCTGCCCGTGCAGGAGAGCAAGGTAGAGGGTTTTCAGTGGTGGCCGAAGAAGTGGGAGAGCTCGCAAAACTCAGCGGTAATGCAGCTAAAAGCATTCAAGATCTTTTGGATCAAAGTAAAACGAAAGTAAATAATGCTCTCATCATGATTAACGATCGCGTGAAAGATGGACAAATGGTGAGCGAGCAAGTGTTTAAGAATTTTAAACAGATTGCGGATTCAATTGAAGATATTCAATCACAAATGTCTGACACCTCGGCAGCAGCGATTCAACAGCAAAGTGGTTTGGTGCAAACGACTCGTTCTGTGAACGAATTAGACAGTGCCTCTAAGCACAATAGTGACTCTGCCAATGAAGTTCAAAAAGTGAGCGGAGATTTGGGTGTAGAGAGTGAAAAGTTAAAAACCGTTACTCGCGAACTCGGATTATTAATTTCGGGAAATGATCAAACAAATTAAGGAGCAACGGATGAGCGACCAAGAATCATACTTTGGCTTTGAAGAAATGTTCATCTCAACCACTGATCTGAGAGGAATCATCTCTTCTGGAAATGATGTTTTTGTAAGAGTATCAGGATTTCCCAAAGAGAAGCTTTTAAAAGCTCCTCACAATATTATACGCCACCCGGATATGCCAAAAGTAGTTTTTAAACTTTTATGGGATACCATCCAAGCTGGAAAGCCAATCAGTGCTTATGTTAAAAATCGATCCATTGATGGAAAGTATTATTGGGTAGTGGCTAATGTGTTGCCAGCGCAAGAGGGCTATTTATCGGTAAGATTTAAGCCATCTTCAGCAATTTTTGAATTAATTCCTAAACTCTATTCTCAAATGTTAGAGATTGAGAAACAAAAAGGAATGGAAGGCTCTGGTGCCTTTCTTTTCGAACAATTGAGTAAATTGGGATTTAAGAGTTACGAAGATTTTATGGGAAAGATGCTTGAAGAAGAATTAAAAGCTCGTGAAATCAAAATTTCAGAAATTGAATCAACAGTTGAAAAAAATAAAACTAAAGCCACTAGTGAAAGCGCTGGTTATGTAGTTGAAATGAATCGCGTGAGTCAGCTCAGTTCGAAATCACTTAAAAATGTTTTTTCTAGTATGGATTCGTTTAATCAAATTCAATTAGCGATGCAAAAATCTAGTTCCATTATTGAAGCCTGCGAAAAGTTGGAATATTTAAGTTTAAATATGTCTGTCATGGCGAATAAGCTTGGAAAAGAAGGACCTTCATTATCTGTAATTTCAGCAGCATTCCAAAAATCATCTCGCGAAGTGTCTGAAAGATTTAAAAAATTTAGTTTATCGGTTGAAGAGATGGTGAAGATGTTTAATCGAATTAAATTCGATATTTGTTTTTCAAGGGTTTATGTAGACATGATTGCCTTTTTCACTCAAGAGGCTTTAGCTTCAGCTCACTTTGAAAAAGAGTTACCAGAAACAATGAAAAACTTTGTTCAAATCATCAATACAGTACAGGGATATTTTGGGAAAACGATAGAACTCCAGGGCGATGCACTTCAATCGATGAAAGAATTCAAGTTGCTTACGGAGATGCTAAAAAGTGTAGTGATGAGTTTAGATCTCATTCGTATGGGGGGTAGATTAGAAGGTTCACGAACCATTAAAACGGAAGAAGTATTTGCTCCTTATGTGGAAGAAATGATGACCACGATTCAATCCATTGAAGTGCCAGTGAGCGAAGTTTCAGAAATCGTAAATCAAATGATTACCTTACTAGAAGACATTCGAACTCAGCTGAATCAAATAGGCATACAAATGATTGAGATTGATTTGATTCGGTACCGCGATTTTAAAACTGTGGCTCAAAGTATAATATAAAGTGTCAAGAAACCGTCAAAATAAATGTTTTTAAGGAATTAGTCAAAATTTCCGATTAAGTATTAGGTGTTTTTAAGGGATTAAATTTATGGATGGAATGGATTTAGAATTAGTAGGTTTTTTTTGTGATGAAGCAACGGATTTACTCATTCGTTGGGAAGCCCTTTGTTTAGAAATTGAAAAAAACCCTGAAACAAGCAAGTTTGATGAGTTATTTAGAATTGCACATAATTTAAAAGGCTCCTCTCGATCGGTGGGATTAGATACCTTTGGAAATTTTATTCATCATGTTGAGGATGGAATCACTCTTCTACGGACTAAAAAAGTTACCTTTAAACCTCAATACGCCATTGAACTTCTAAAAGTTCAATCCTTTATTTTAAATTGGGTGACTGAACTAAAAAATAATCCAAGCATTATTTTAGATGGAACAGCGATTGCAGATGCATTCCTTCAAACTCTCAATGATGCAAGTTTGATAGAAGCTTTTAATCAATCTAACAATGATGTATTAAGTGCTGCACCAGTGATTGCACCAGAAGCTCCCACTCCAGTGATTGAAGTTGTTGAAGTGGTGGCTGAAACAAAAATGGTTTCACCTCCAAATCCAAAAGTAGAGAAAAAACAAGTTGTTTCAAAAGAAGCTACCGCTCAAAAAACGGATGAAACCGTAAGGGTATCCGCTCAAAAAATCGAAACTCTCATTGAAATGATGGGAGAACTTTCCATTCATCAAGCAGTTGTTTTTCATACATTACAAACATCGGGGTATAAAAATCCGCAATTATTTCATTCTGCTTATTTAGGAAGAAAAATCACGAGAGAATTATACGAAAAAACATTGGCTTTGAGAATGGTTCCAGTTCAACCCGTATTTCAACGTTTAGAGCGCACCGTGCGAGAAATGTCTCGAACTTTGGGCAAGGATGTAGAAGTGGAAATGATTGGTGGCGAAGTGGAGCTGGATAAAACAGTTTGTGAAAAAATCATTGAACCACTCACTCACATGGTTCGAAATTCCATTGATCATGGCGTAGAGATGCCTGAAATACGCACTCAGGTGGGTAAAGCTAAAAACGGAAAAGTTAAATTAACTGCAGTTCAAGAATCTGGTTCGGTGACTCTTTTAATTGAAGATGATGGAAAAGGACTCAATCCAGAAAAGATTAGAGCAAAGGCCGAACTTCAAGGGCTAGTAAAACCAGATGATCAATTAAACGACATGGAAACTCTGGCACTGATCTTTTTACCGGGATTTTCCACAGCTGAAAAAGTTACTGAAATTTCAGGCCGTGGTGTTGGAATGGATGTAGTGATGAGGGCTGTTGAAGCTTTAAAAGGTGAAATTAAAATTGGAAGTGAACTAGGAAAAGGCACTCGTTTCCAGATCACGCTGCCTACCACACTTAGCATCATTGATGCATTGGTGATCAAGATGAATAATGTTCAGTACGCAGTTCCAGTAAATGCAATTGATGAAATTGTAAATTTAAGAGAATTCGGCTTAGAAAAAAATGAAAATATGATGAAATTGAATGGTCATGTGATCCCAGTGGAAGATCTTTCACATGCGCTCAAAATTAGATCAGGCAATGATCATGTTAGTAAATCAATTTTAGTGGCAAGAATCGGACAGCATCGGGTTGCATTTAAAGTGGATGAAGTTTGTGAACAACAACAAATTGTAGTGAAGAAATTTTCATCTGGAATGGGCAATGTATTTGGTTTGGCAGGCGGAACAATTCTCGCTGACGGTCAACCAGGTTTAATCGTAGATTTAAATAATATAGCTGAAAATTATCTTAGAAAAATTCAACCAAAAGAGCAGGAGTATGCGGCATGAACAATGACAATCGTTACATTTTATTTTATATTGGATGCGAACTTTATGGAACCCCACTTTTGGATGTAAGAGAAGTGGTTGAATATCAAGAACCAAAATACATGCCCAATATGGTTTCTCACTTTACTGGAGTGATCAATATTCGAGGAAGTATTGTAGGGGTGATGGATTTACGTAAGAAATTCTCCCAAAACACACAAGTGAATAAAACAACTGCATTTTTAGTGAGTGATTCTGAACAAGGATCAATCGCAGCAGTGGTAGATCGTGTGGATTCAGTTCAAAGTATTGCCAAAGAATCCATTGATGAAAAACCTCCAATCATGACATCTGTAAATCAAGAGTATTTGATTGGAATTGCAAAAATTAAAGATCAATTAGTAACCCTGATTAATCTCCATAGTTTACTCAGTGAAGAAAAATTGATCAAAGTAACGGCAGCAGCTTAAGAGGAAAACAAAATATGCTATCAAAATTTACGTTAACTCAAAAAATGACTGCTTCGGCAACTTTCATGCTCCTAATTTGTGGAGTGATCAACGGGTTTCAATTTCAAAATGTGATTTCTGAAATTAGAGATCAAGTGAAACAAACAAGTGCCATGAATGCTGGATCTGTTGCAGATGCAATAGAAGCACAATATTACGAACGTTATGGTGATGTTCAGGCTTTTGCCATGAACCCATACTTACACAATAACGATCCGAAGGTGATTTCAAAAACCTTAGATCAATATGCAAACGCATATGGGATTTATGATTTAATTGTGGTTTCAGATCTCAATGGAAAAATCATTTCAACTAACACTCATTCTCCTGATGGAAAGGCTTTGTCTTTTAAGAATTTTGAAAACCCAAAACTGAATGAACAAGATTGGTTTCAAAAAGTTGTTAAAGGTGAGTTTACTTCTGATTCTGATCAAGAGCTGGTAGGAACGTTTGTGACTGCACCAAAATTTGAATCTTGGATAGAAAAACTTTACGGTGAGCCAAGACACACAAATGTTTTTGCAACTTTAATCAAAGATGAAAAAGGAAAACCATTTAGAGTGATTGCTAATTTCACAAACTTTAAATGGCTAGAAGGTGAACTTGCAAATATGTCTCATACCTTCATGAAGCACGATAGTAGTTTTTCTCATATGAAGACCTATGTTTTAGATCATGATGGCGTATTGTTGGCTCAATATGATTCATCTGAAAAGGAAGAAAAAAGAATTCTTACTGATGCACAAAAATTAGGAAATTTAAATTTTGCTACGATGAATTATGGACCTACTTCATCTCTATTAAAGGGAGAATCGGGTTCGGATCATTTCAAAGGCAAAGGATTTGATGCGTATTTTAGTTTTGAGCCATTGGCTGGTAAAAAGTTCACTAAAAAATTAGGTTGGGGAGTCTTGTTAGAGCTTCCCAATGAAGATGTAGTTGGAGATACAAGATCACTGGTGTATTTCTTTTATGGAATGTTGATCATCAGCATATTTTCTTTAAGTTTATTTGCTTTCTTTTATTACAAAAAAATTGGTCAATTTTTAACACAGAGAGTGGATTCATTTTCTAAATCTAGTAAAGTATTTCATGAAAATGCAGCAAATTTACTACGTTCTTCTGGAGAGCTTTCTGAGGCTAGTAGTGAACAAGCATCTGCTATTCAAGAATCAGTTTCTGCATTGGCTGAAATTAGTAGCATGATTTCTCAAACCAATGAAAACACGAAATTATCCCTCTCTTCCACTACGAGTATAGTGGAAAGAAGTGTTGCGGGTAGAGAAGTGATGAAAAAATTAGGTCATTCGATGGAATCCATCGCTGAAGCTAATTCTTCTCTTCAAGAAATTGCCGAGATTATTTCTAGCATCAATCAAAAAACTTCTGTGATTAATGAAATTGTATTTAAAACACAATTACTTTCTTTTAATGCTTCCATTGAGGCTGCTCGTGCAGGTCAATATGGAAAAGGTTTTGCGGTAGTGGCTGAAGAAGTAGGAAATCTTGCACAAATGAGTGGAGATGCTGCTCGTGAGATCGAAGTATTGATCACAAATAGTGAGAAAAAGGTTGATTCTACTCTAGGACTCATTCAAAGAAGAGTGAAAGAGGGTGGGTTGGTGAGTGCTGAAGCATTGAATGCTTTTAATGGCATTTCAACCGCGATTGAAGAAATTAAAAATCAAGTCAAAGCAATCGCAGATGCAACCGTACAGCAAGATGTAGGAATCGTTCAAACTCAAAAAGCGATGACTCTTTTAGATGAAGCGGCTCGTAAAACATGTAATTTATCAAATGAGATGAAGGATTCGAGTCATACATTGGATGAAGCTTCCGATCAATTGAGTTTACACACTCATGATGTATACACAATGGTTCATGGAACTAAATCTAAAGCAGTTAGCGTTGAGACTAGTTTGCATTCACCAGTCGCAGTCGAACCTGATTTAAACTCATCTGAAGATTTAAAGTTAGCTGTTTCATCTGAAATAAATGCGGATGATTCATCTTTTACGAATGCAGCATGAAGTTAATTCAAGGTGATCAAGAATCTGTATATGCTCTTGCTGAAAAAATAACCGGAACTTGTCAAACGGGTAGATTCAGAAGAGAGCTGCTCGTGATTAATGTAGAGAGAAGAATGAGTGAATGTAAAATTCATAAACTTTCTCAATATATTGAGTACGCCTACCTTCATTCTGAAGAGTATCAAAAGTTAGTTTCAGCGCTAACGATTCATACTACTTCATGGTTTCGTGAAGATCCTCATTATGTTTCACTTTTAAAACATCTGGAGAAATTTCATAAAAGCAAACCGGGTAGGGCTTTTCGCTTATGGTCTTCGGCATGTTCAACAGGTGAGGAGTTATTTTCTGCAGCTTTGGTTTTGGAAAAGTTTCGTAAAGAAAATGATGGTTTTGAATATGAGCTGTTTGGTACTGATATTGATCCAGTTTCGGTGTCAATTGCTGGTAAAATGATTTATTCATCAGTTGCCTTTAAGCAGATTCCTAAAATATACCATTCTTCCATCATGCTCGGTTCGGGAAAAACAAATGGTCTGATGACATTTGTTTCAGAGATCAGAAAGCGTTGTAAATTTGCAGTAAAAAATTTAGTGGATTTTCGTGATCACTCCAGAAATGAAAAGTGGGACTGGATTTTTTGTAGAAATGTTTTGATCTATTTTGATGAAAAAACGGTAAAAGATATTGTTCAAGGTTTTTTTCAAAAGCTTCAGTCTAGTGGAGTTTTGTGTTTAGGTCACAGTGAAGCGTTTAGCATTGTACCCTCTGGTTTTGTTTCATTAGGCCAAGCTTGCTATCGGATTGTGAGTCAAAATGGTTTGATGAAGGAAGCGGTAAAGTTCACTAAGAAAAAAGTATTGATCATCGATGATTCAATCGTGATTCGTAAGTTACTCACTAAATTATTTCTTGCGGATTCTTGGGATGTGACGGATGTAGAATCTGCTCCTGCTGCTGATTTGAAAATCAAAGATGTTGAGTATCAATTGATTACTCTTGATTTGAAAATGGCTCCTGTGGATGGATTAACTTGGCTAAAAGCAAATCGTAAAAAACTAAAAAATACTCCTGTGGTGATTGTGAGTGATTCTGATCCTAAAGAAGCAGAGGGCGTTTTTGGAGCTTTAGAAGATGGAGCTCAAGATTATATTCTTAAGTCTTTTCTTCATAAAAATGCTGAAGAATTCATTTCTAAAATGAACTCTCTATTAAAAGATAATCAAATTTCAAAACATTCAATTAAGTATAATCAAATTAAAGATATTAAGATTGTCAATCAACCGGAAGTGATCTTGATTGGAGCGAGTACGGGGGGGCCTGAGGCAATTGGGAATCTACTTAAAGGGTTTCCTGGCACACTTCCTCCAGTAGTGATTGTACAGCATATTAATGAAAGTTTTACGCGTCCATTTGCTGAAAGATTATCGCAAGTATCTGGTATAAAGGTCAGTGAACCGGTAGATGGTGAGATTTTACAAAGTGGCAGAATGTATCTTGCCTTTGGTGATTACCATATTACCTTAAAAAGAGATCAAACCAATTTAACTTTGCATAAAGACTTCTCTCAAAAACATCTTGGTCATCGTCCAGCGGTTGATCCATTGTTTTTTTCTGCCGCAACAGTTCAGGTGAAAAGTATCTCATTTTTACTCACGGGTATGGGTAAAGATGGGGCGGCAGGGTTAAAGGCAATTTTTGATCAAGGTGGTTCCACAACTTTGGCTCAAGATGAATCATCTTGTATTGTGTTTGGGATGCCGAAGCAGGCAATTGATCTCGGAGCCGCTCATGCGGTGGCTAATCTAGTAGAGATGAGAAGTTTGCTAGAGGGCCTTGCAATCAAGAAAAAAACGGTAGCAGCTTAAGCTGTAACAATTTGGCAATACATCCTCCAAAGCGTCAAAAAAACATCAGCTATTCAAAATCTTTAAAATTTGTATAATTTTATCATAACTACAATTTTTATATCAGGAATAGGAATATTTGATGAACCAGCAAGTGCGAAATTTAGGGTTTTTTTTCGGTTTAACCGTTTTGATTTCTACATTTTCAATCAATGTTCAAGCTCAAGATGATAATCCTTGGGGGAAGCCTGAAGAAAAAGCGGCTGCTGAAAAAGCTCCAGAAAAAAAAGTAGTGGCAAAAGCGCCTGTTAAAAAACCGGTAAAAAAAGTTCTTCCAAAAATTGTGAACAAGCCGGTTGTTGCTCATCCGATATTGGCGCATGATGTGGTTGAAAAAGTGGCTCCGGTAACTGCACCTGCAACTCCAGTTGCAAAATCTGCAGCAAAAGATGAAGCTGAAAGAACTCTTGCTTCAGAAAGCGCGCTTTCAAAAACAGTTGAACTTTCTCTCACCACCGATTCAGGCTGTTACAATGTTGAATTTGAAAATATGCCAGGTGCAATGCCTGCATGTAGTGAGTTGTTGCCTATTATTTATACAAAAAGAAATTGTACCGATCAAAAATTTATTGAGAAAGCTGAAGTAAAAGCAATTGTAGATTGCGCGGATAAGCGTAAAATTACTCTTAGATTTAGAAGTTCAGATGCGGTGATTTCTACCACCTTAATTGTGGGTAGAGATGCAAAGACAGGAAGACAAGGCAATCAAGCTCGTTTTACGGTGCAAGATGTAAATGCTGATCAAAAACCGACCAATGTTTATGTAAAATTGCTTCCACAACCTGAAATGAAGCCTCAAGTGGAATCTAAGCCTGAAGAATCCCCACTTAAATTTAAGGCTTCTGGTTATGCAGCCATTGAATTTGAGCGTTTGAATGGCTTTGGTTTTGCTGGTGTAAATAGCTTACCCAATATGCCTGTAGCGGTTCAAGGTTCAAGAGTATTTCAAAATTTCAATTTATTATCCAATGTAAATATTGATGTGAGTCGCGATCAAACGACTCTTTCTACGGTTTTAGAAGTAGGGGAAGTTTATTTTGGAGATTACACCACAGGCGGCGCTCGTTATATTCCTGGTGGAGAGCAGCAAGATCGTCGTGCGATTATTGAACTTAGGAATTTTTTCTTAACTCATGAGTTTACCGATCGTGTGAATGTTCAAGGCGGTATCATGGCTCTATCAAGTGATCCTAGAGCATTTATTTTTTCAGATCATCTACCGGGTTTTAAAGTGAATTACAAAGATGATCAGTATGAATTGAATTTAATGTATGCAATCGGACAAAGAAAACGCCAAGGTGTTGATTATAGTAAGGCGACGAATGCACTTTTTGCTAATCATGAATGGGTAACTGGAGTTCAATTTGTATCGATATCACCTTCAAAAGTAAAAAGTACTTTATATGGAACTGTTTACGGAGTGGATAGTCAGGATGTAGTATTATCCGATGGATTAACTCATGAAAAAGCTCAACTCAGCAGTTACTGGTTGGGTGGTACATTTGATTTTGGAGAGCAAAATGCATTCAATGCTCAATTGAGTTTGATCGGTAACTGGAGCAATACTCAGGCCCAAACTGAAAAGCATGAATACTTCTCGTATTTAATAAACGGAAAAATGAACTTCCTTTGGGAAGCTCCAAACGTTAATTTCGGTTTAGAGGGTTTACTCACTCCAGGTTCTAGTTCTAGCGCTCTTGGCTCTAAAAAGAGTTTTCAATCCACAACGGGTGCTCATTACATGTACACGATTGCGGGTAGTGATGGTTGGGATGATGCTGTTGGTTCTGCGCGTGATTATATCATTGCGCCCACTAATTTAACGGAAGGTTTAATTGCAACTGCACTCACCATCTCTCCAAGTTTATCAAAAAAATTCACCAGTTTATTTCGTTTTGGAACAATGGAAACAGTTGCTAAGCAAGCTGCCACTGGTTCAAAACACTTTGGTGAAGAAGCGGATGCAGAATTTACTTTTCAACTTTCACCAAGCACCAATCTTCAAATGGATTATGCACGATTCTTCCCGGGTGCCTACTTTGGAAATAGCGTGAGTGCTGTAGATTCAGCTACTACTAGAGTAAAATTCGCTTTCTAACAAAAATAAGGAAATGATCATTGTTAAAATTCAAAATTCAAACTCAAGTGTGGATTGTGGTCGGTTTACTTTCTGTAATAATTTTGGGTTTAACTGCTTATAGTTATCATTCTGAAAAAAGTTTGGGATCTGATTTAGAAGAAATTGCAATTTCTAAGCTTCCTGCAGTTCGTGATGCAACTATGATTGATATGTTTCACGAAGGGATTAGAGGTTTGGCTTTTCGTGCAATGTATATGTCAAAAAATGGAATCGATGCTCAGGAAAAAGATGAGCTTTTGAAGAACGTTAAAGGGATCACTGATGATGTAGAGAGTCGATTTACTAGTTTGAAAAAAATTGATTTAGAATCAGATTTAAAAAAAGATTTAGCAGAAATTGAACCTATTTTTAAGGATTACGTAAATAATTTAACAACACTTGTAAATAATTTAATATCCCTAAAAAATGAAGAAGCCTTAAAATCTTTAGCTGCAGTTGAAATAACATTCAAAATATTAGAAATTAAAATGGATGTCTTTGGAGAAAAAATTAAAAAAAGTGCTGAATTGAGCTCTGAAGCTGGTATCTCCAATGAAAAATTCGCTTTAAAAATGGGAATCATCGTTTCCATCATTTCAGTTTTATTGGGATTGATTTTAGCAGCTTTGATGATTAAAAATTTACAGTCAATGATTAAGTCTGTGATCAATCGATTATCAAGCGAATCTAGTGAATTAGATTCTTCATCACATCAATTAAAAGAGGCATCTCAAAAATTAGCGAGCGCAGTAACGGAGCAAGCTTCTGCTCTTCAGGAAACAGCAGCTTCTTTAGAAGAAATTGTAGCGATGGTGGCGAAAACGAGTGAAAATGCTAAAGATCTAGAAGGATCTGCGAATCAAAGTTTGAACTCCGCTGAAAGTGGAAAAAGTTCTGTGATTGAAATGCAGGGCGCCGTTCAAGAAATTAACGTTGGAAATCAAAAGATGTCTCAAGAGGTTGAGAATAGTAATACTCGCATTGGCGAAATTATGAAATTCATCAATGAAATCGGCGCAAAAACTAAAGTCATTCACGATATTGTATTCCAAACTAAACTTCTTTCTTTTAACGCTTCAGTGGAGGCAGCACGTGCGGGTGAACATGGAAAAGGATTTGCAGTAGTGGCAGAAGAAGTGGGTAATTTAGCTGCCATGAGCGGTAAGGCAGCTGAAGAGATTTCACATATGCTTGAAAAAGGTTTGACTGAAGTAGAGAAAATTTCAAAAGATAATCGGGATGCCTTAAATAATATTTTAACTGACATGACTAAACGACTCACTCGTGGAAATCAGGTTTTGGTGAATTGTCAAAAATCGATGGATGAAATTTTGACCTTTAGTCAGCAAGTGCAAAACTCCACTTCTGAAATTTCAAGAGCCTCTGAAGAGCAAAATTTGGGAATTGCTGAAATTTCAAAAGCGATCAATGAATTAGAAAAAGTAACGCATTTAAACTCTCAAGCTTCTGGGGAAACTGCGCAATATTCAGATCAATTACTCACCAGAGCTCAAGAATTAAGAAGTTCTGTCCATGATCTTGAATCATTGATCTAGTAGGCTTTGCGCGTCAAGTGTTTGACATAATTCAGGGTTTTAATTCTTTTCCAATTCTTTAAATAATTGAAACACTTGTTCTTAACTTTTCGAAGATTTCATCCGATATGCCTTACAGAGGGTAAATATGGATGATTTCGAGAGAGAGTTAAAATCAGGGTTTTTAGAAGAAGCATGTCAGCTCATCAATGATGCTGAGCAAAGCTTTTTGATTCTTGAATCAAATCCAAATGATTTACCTACATTAGAAAAAATTTTTCGAATTGCACATAATATTAAGGGAAGTTCCAAGGCGGTGGGTTTTGACTCCTTAGGTGCTTTTACGCATGAATTTGAATCATTTTTATTAAAGTGCAAAAATGGACAATTTGCAGTTACTTTTAAAACTGTATCCTTGATGTTGAAGTGTATTGATCACATTCGTACAGGATTAGAAGAGTTAACTCGAGATTATTCATTTGTAATTGTGAGTGATGATCTCATTAAAGAATTACACGCATTTGTTCCTGATGCAGTTGTAGAACAAGTGGTGGTTGCTCAAGAAGAAGAAAAAGTTGAAATTTCAGCTGAAGAGATGGCATTAATTCAGGCTTTTAATGCTGCTCCTGAATCAGCTGTGTTTGAAGCGGATCAATTTAGCTCTATTGAATCAACAGTAGAAAATAGTGTAGCCCAAGCTCAAGTTGAAGCCATTGCACAGGTGATACCAATGCCTGTATTTGCGGCACCAGCTCCTGTAGCAGCTGCAATCACAGCCGTTGCGGCAACACAAGTTACGCCGGCAAAACAAGTAGCAACTCCTGCGGCAGCCTCATCTTCACCATCTGCTTCAACAGGTGGCAGTACCGATGAATCGATTCGAGTGAGTCTTGCTCGAGTTGAAAAATTAATTAATTTCGTAGGTGAATTGGTGATTTTGCAAACCGTTTTAAACGAACAATCGTTTGGTGGAAACCCACAAGCACTTCGCACCACGATTCAGCAATTGGGTAAGGTTACTAAAGAAGTTCAAGAACTTTCCATGGGTCTTCGAATGGTTCCAATGAAACAAACTTTTCAAAAAATGCAAAGAATTGTTCGGGATACTTCCAGTGCATTAGGTAAAAAAGTGAATCTAGTTTTAGAGGGTGAAGAGACAGAAGTGGATAAAACGGTGCTTGAGGCTCTGGGTGATCCACTAGTTCATTTGATCAGAAATGCGGTAGATCATGGGATTGAAATGCCTGAAGATCGCATCGCTAGTGGTAAACCTGAACAGGGTGAAGTGGTGCTCAAGGCTTATCATCAGAGCGGAAAACTGGTGATCGAAATTAAGGATAACGGTGGTGGGATTTTAGCTGAGCGCTTAAAACAAAAAGCGATCGAAAAAAACATCATTCGTGCCAATCAAGAAATTTCAGAAAAAGACGCAATCAATCTTATTTTTCATCCAGGCTTTTCAACAAAAGCTCAAGTGACAGAGGTATCAGGTCGTGGTGTAGGAATGGACGTAGTGAAAACAAATATTTCACAACTTCAGGGTGAAATCGATGTGAGTACCGTTCCT
The DNA here is from genome assembly GCA_947372355.1 of Bdellovibrionales bacterium. Lineage (GTDB taxonomy): Bacteria > Bdellovibrionota > UBA1018 > UBA1018 > CAIMNF01 > CAIMNF01. The sequence continues at coordinate 36,455 of CANBTI010000004.1, forward strand.
GGAAGTGGTTCAGTATTTAAAATCGTTCTGCCACTCACTCTTGCCATCATTGATGGAATGATTGTGAAATGCGGCGATGAAAAATACATTATCCCACTGACTCACGTGCATGAATCTTTGAAACCGGAAATCAATGACATTAAAAAAGCGACCGGATTGGGTGAAGTGCTCTTACTTCGTGGTGAAAATTTACCAGTAGTAAGATTAGCTACGGCTTTAGGTAAAAAGAAACAATTAAAAGAGCAATCAGAGCAGATTGCAGTGATCATTCGTACCCAATCCGAAGCATTTGCCACCATGGTAGATGATATTATTGGGCAACATCAAGTGGTGATTAAAAAGTTAGGTTCAGAGATGAATCATGTGCGTGGATATAGCGGAAGCGCAATTTTGGGTGATGGAAAACCCGCATTAATTTTAGAGATGGGTGATCTAGTTCATCAGAAAAGGCAGGCAGTATGAATCATGAAAATGGAAAACACAGTATAGAATCTAAAGATCGTTATCTTTGCTTTATTTTAGGCGGTGAGGAGTTTGCGATTCCTTTGCTATCGGTAAAAGAGGTAATTGCACTTCCTGAAATTACCCATGTTCCCCAAACGCCACCTTATTTTTTAGGGATTATGAATTTACGTGGTCAAGTGATCACGATTATTGATCTCAGAACTAAACTCACGATCAAGCCAGGACAATCTTCTGAAAATAATGCGGTGATTATTTGTGATCTCAATCCAAATTCAATTGGAGTGGTGGTGGATTCCATCGAAAGCGTGATTCATCCATTGGCTTCTGAGATTTCAGAAAAACCAGATCTTCAAAACACAAAAACAAATGAATATGTGGAAGCGGTATTTAGAAAAGATCAGCGATTGATTCTTCTCCTTAATATAGCAAAAACTCTCAATGTTCAGGATTTAAATGCAATTTCAAGTAGTATAAACCAAGCAACCAAAAAGGCAGCATAAAAATGAATTTTTTGAATAGTTCTCTAAGAGTTAAGCTGATCTCTTTATCATTAGGGATTTGTATTCTTTTGGGGTCAACTTCAACTGGAATCTTAAAACATATTATCAATGAACAACAAGATGGGCATTTGGATGATTTTTCAGTATATTCTGATACGCTCAATGATTCAATTTCTGCTCAATTTTATGAACGTTATGGTGATGTTCAAGCTTTTGCCATGAATCCTGATATTAAATCAAATAAACGTCAAACCATTATTGATGCATTAAATCAATATGCAGCTCTTTATGGAATTTATGATTTAATCATGGTGGTAGATGCAAAAGGAAATTTAGTTGCAGTCAATAATAAAGCCCCAGATGGAAAAGATATTCAAGTTCAAGGTTTATACAAAAAAAATTATGCCAATACTGAATGGTTTACCTCAGTGATGAATGATAAAACGACAGATGCAAAAGATAAAGGGTTTACTGGTACATATTTTGAATCCGTTCAAATTGATCCGTATACAACAGAAGTGTTTTCAGAAAATAGATTAGGAAATAGTTTTAGCGCGGCCATTAAAGATTCCACAGGAAAAACCATTGGAGTAGTTACTAATCGTGCTGGTTCTAGATGGTTTGAAGTAGCATTTAAAGAAGTTTATAAGTCTTTGAAAAAAACTGATAATCCGAGCTCAATTCTCAGTCTTTACCAAAAAGATGGAACACTTTTATTTCAATATCCTTTAAAAAAAGGATCAGAAGATGTTGTTTATGATTGGAATCGCTTCACCAAAGAAAATGTTTCGAAAATTGAAAACTCAGCAATAAAAGAAATGTTATCAGGAAAAACTGGAAGTAAATTTCTTGTCGATCCTAAAACGAAAATGGATATGATGGTGGGTTATGATTTAGTATCTGGTCCTAAATTCATTGAATCCATTGGTTGGTCGGTGATGGTTGAAGATTCGAAGCAAGAAGTAATTGTTGATTTATTAACGGCGCAAAAAATATTTTATTTTATATATAGTATCGTAATGCTGATTTCTGTATTTTTAGCTTACTGGTTTTCCTCAATACTATCTAAAAAAATTTCAGCGATTTCCGAACAGCTGGCTGATGGTTCTACTCAAGTTGCGGATGCATCCCAAAAAATTTCAAATTCAAGTAATTCACTTTCTGAATCTACTACGGAACAAGCTTCAGCGATTCAAGAAACAGCATCTTCTATTGAAGAAGTGAGCGCAATGGTGAAAAAGAGCTCAGAAAATGCTCAAGAATCGATTGTGGTATCTGGACAAAGCAGAAAATCTGCTGAAAATGGCCAGCAAGCTGTTTTAGAAATGATTGATTCGATAAAGAAAATTAGCCAAAGTAATCAATCAATTGTTACTCGTGTAGAAGAGGGCAATCAACAAATTTCTGAAATTGTAAAAGTGATTTCAGAAATTGAAAACAAAACAAAAGTAATTAACGATATCGTTTTCCAAACAAAACTTTTATCATTCAATGCCTCAGTTGAGGCCGCGCGGGCCGGTGAGCATGGTAAGGGCTTTGCTGTGGTTGCTGAAGAGGTAGGAAATTTGGCGGCGATGAGCGGTAATGCGGCTAAAGAAATTTCTGCAATGCTGGAATCCAGCATTAAAAAAGTGGAAGACATTGTGAACGAAACCAAAAGCCGTGTTCAGGGCTTAGTGGTTGAAAGTAAATCTAGTGTTGAAGAAGGTACAGAGATTGCAGAAAAATGCGGTAAAGCATTGTCTGAAATTTTTGGTACCGTTCAAGAAGTGGATCGCATGGTGAATGAAATTTCACTTGCTTCCAATGAACAATCTCAAGGTGTATCTGAGATCAATAAAGCAATGAATCAGTTGAATCAAGTGACTCAACAAAATTCATCTATTTCTCAAGAAACCGCGGGATTTGCACAATCGTTGAGCACACAATCTAAAACTCTTAAAAATATGGTGGATGAACTATTCGGAGTGGTGAATGGTACTCACCATAGTACACATTCTTATACTGCAGTTGAACCAAAATCCAATAAGATCATTCAATTTAAGCCAAAAGAAAAAAAACAAACGAGCAAAGTTCAAGTGATTGATCAGCCTTTGACAAAAACTGCAGGTTCCACTGATACAGTGGTTCCACAAAATGATGATCCTCGTTTTCAAGATATTTAAATAGAAATTGAGCAACTATGAGTAACCCGCTTAAACAAATGCCAGATGAATCATTTTTAGGAGTTCCAGCCTTAAATCAAGGTGAACTAGACACTCTTAAGCAATTGAGTCAAATTGCTCAAGAATTAACTGGTGTTCAGTTTTCAGAAAAAAACTATGGAATGATCAATTCCAGATTGCAAAGAAGACTCCTTGATCTCAAGTTAAAAAATCTGACCGAATATTTATACTATTATAAAGAAAACTTAGCCTTAGAAAAGGGTAAGCTCATTGCCCTACTGACCACTCATCACACTTTCTTTTTTAGGGAATTTTCTCACTTTGAATATTTAACCAACACTCTTTTGCCTGAACTGATTCCTGAAATTAAAAAACGTCCTGATCGCAAACTCAGAGTCTGGTCTGCAGCCTGTAGTCGGGGACAAGAGGTTTATAGTTTAGCCATGTACATTGATCAAAAATTGAAATCGATTGATCCAACTCTTAGTTTTGAAATTCTGGGTACCGATATTGATACAGAGAGCGTGAATATTGCTAAAAATGGTGTTTATCTCTATGAAGAGCTCAAGGCAGCTCCAGTATCCTTGGTTCATAATTATTGGTCACAGGGTTCAGGCGATATAGCTGCTTATGTAAAAGCAAAAGATTCGATTAGAAAGTGTTGTAAATTTGAAGTGAAAAACTTACTTAAATTACATTTAGATCCGCCTAAAGAAAAATTTGATATCATTTTTTGTAAAAATGTTTTCATCTATTTTAATCAAGATCAAATTACCTTAATCACGAATGAATTATTAAAGCAATTACATGTTCATGGAAACTTTTTTATTGGATTTTCTGAAACCTTAAATGGATTGAAGTTACCAGTGATGGTTTGTGGACCATCTGTTTATCGTCACGCAAGATCTCCAGTTTCTGCATCCGCAACTTCTACTGCTCAGAAATCATCATCCGTAGTGACGCCAAGTTTACCTGTGGCTGCGAAATTAGAATCTAAACCCATTCGTGTTCTTTGTGTGGATGATTCTCCGATTATTTTAACTATTTTAAAACAAGTTTTAGATAAAACTCACGGTTTTGAAGTAGTGGGTACAGCCATGAATGGTATCGAAGCTCAGACTAAAGTGAAAGAGCTCAAACCGGATGTCATTACTCTTGATATTCACATGCCTGAACAAACGGGGATTGAGTATTTAGAAAAGAATTTTAATTCTTCTCATCCACCCGTAATCATGATCACTTCTGTTTCAAGGGAAGATTCTGAATTGGCGGGAAAAGCTTTTCAATTGGGTGCTTCTGATTTTGTGGAGAAACCAGCTCTATCCAATATTGCAGAACGATCTGAAGAAATCAGAACAAAAATTAAATGTGCACTTGCCACCAAGGGAAATGCGACTTCAATTTCAAAAATTGATCAGGATTTTTCTGTTCATCGAAATTTGCTGTTGTCAGATAAAGCGGTGAGGATTGTTATTTTTCCGATTTCCCAACGTAAAAAATTGAAAGATCTTTTTAAAGATCTTAAGGGTAAACAGCCACCTTGTATTCTGGTAGCAGATGCCCCAGTGGCTGCACTCATGGTTATCGCTTCTGAAATTGAAAAAGATCTTGGTAAAAGAGTGAATTTTATGGAGAGTATTCCAAACACATTTCATGATAACGATATTGTATTGATTTCAAATCAGATGATTTCAGAATTAAATGCTAAAGCTTGTAAAAATAAAAAAGTATCAATCATGGTTTATGGTGATGTTACTAAAAAGTTTAGTGAAAGCATTTCACAGTTCAGTGGTGCTCATTTGGTTTTAGAGGATTTAGGAAATGGTAAGGGTACCTCTTTATTAATGGATCTTGCAAATGACACAGTTTTAGCAACTAGTTTTATTTATATTTCAGATGGTTTTTTATCTGAAGCAAAGCCAACTAAGTAGGGATTGAATCTTTCATGAGAAAGTTTTTTAAAACATTTACAAATAAGGATGGGAAATGCTTAGAGCTTTCTGTAGATCAGAAGGAACTAGCTATTGTTTTTATCCCTGTTAAACAAAGCCTTAAAGTAACTTCTCGTGCAGTATTGTTAGCGCAATCAGATTGTTCAAATTATCTAAAAACTCAGATCGAATTTCATGAACAGTTAGTTGATTTCTTAGGGAAAGATTTAGGATTGTTCTCTTATCGTTTAATCGGAGATGAAAAAGTTTTTAGTGATTACCATCATGCTTTGGCTCAATTTGGGCTTAATCAGGGGAAGACTGTTCCAATTAAAGATAAATCACTATTTCAATTTTTTCCTGATGAAGGGCGATTAAGGATTGAGGCGAAGAAAAAAACAAGAGTGTTGGTGGTTGATGATTCTGAAACCATCCGTAAATTACTTTCTAGAGTATTATCTGAAGATAGTGAACTTGAATGTGTAGGAACAGTAGAGTTACCCTCTTTAGTTCCTGAGGCAATTGAACGCTTAAAACCCGATGTGATTACCTTAGATATTCACATGCCTGAAATGGATGGCGTTACTCTATTAAAAAAATTATTACCTAAATATCAAATTCCTATAGTCATGATCAGTTCACTCTCGCGTGAAGATGGAAACTATGTGCTCGAAGCACTAGAGAGTGGAGCAGTGGATTACATACAAAAACCATCCATGTCGGAACTACCTGTTCTAGCTCCCATGATCCGAGAAAAAATTAAAAATGCTCGTTTTGCTAAAGTCTTTAGAAATGATTCCTCGCATCAGGGTGGAATTAGTTTGCGAAAATTGGGTTCTCAAAATGTGGATCAGTCTTATTTGATTGCCATTGGTTCATCTACAGGTGGAACCGAGGCTCTTAAACATGTTCTCACGATGTTGCCTGACCAAATTCCACCCATTGTCATTGTTCAGCATATTCCAGCAGTTTTCTCTAAAGCCTTTGCGGATCGAATGAACACACTTTGTAATTTTACAGTGAAAGAAGCTGAAGATGGGGATTTAGTGGTCAATAATCATGTGTATATTGCACCAGGTGGGAAACAAATGAAGCTAAGCGATAATGGTGGCGTGATCAGAGTGATCATTGATGATGCAGCTCCAGTAAATCGTCATAAGCCGTCGGTTGATTATTTATTTGATTCCATTGCGGGATTTTCTAGAAAAAAATTAGTAGCAGGAATTTTAACTGGGATGGGCGCAGATGGCGCTAAGGGATTATTGAAGTTAAAACAAAATGGCGCTAGAACGTTTGCGCAAGATGAATCCAGTTCAGTAGTTTATGGAATGCCGAAAGAGGCATATAAAATTGGGGCTGTCGATAAAGTGGTTCACATTGATCTTGTGGCTGAGACCATCTTAAAGGCTTGTAGTTAAAATAGGAGTGAGTAGATTATGCAAATGGATAAAATTGATGTTTTGATCATTGATGATGAAGAAGATATTAGAGAAATTATTAGTGATTTAGTGGTGATGAAAGGTTTTTCTTTTAAAACCGCATCCAATGGTGCTGAAGCATTAGATATTTTAGAATCTCATGTCCCTGCATTGGTGATTTGCGATATTTCCATGCCCGGAATCGATGGACTAGAACTTTTAGAAAAAGTGAAAATGAAGGGTCTTTATTGCCCTTTTGTGATGATCACGGCACATGAAGAAAGTTCAAGAGTGATTAAGGCAATGCAACTTGGTTGTATTGATTATTTAGTGAAGCCATTTAAATCCGATGAGTTCTTAATCAAATTAGAATCTTGGGTTGAAGTGGGTAAGCGCATTCAAGCAGTATTCTTCGAGCGAAGTGCAGAAAGCTCACCTGAAGATATTTCTCGCCAATTGAGAATGATTGAGCTCTTTAAATTAAAAAATGTAAAATTAACGTCGAAACCGGAGTAAAACTTTATTTGATTTTTACAAAACTCAAATAATAGTTCAATTCAGCAATGGATTCATGCAAATCACCAATGGCACGGTGAGCGTTTTTCTTTTCGTATTTTAATCCGTAACGATCACGAAACACTTCTTTGAAAGAACTCACGTCTACCATGCGGTAATGAAGGGTTTTTGCAAACTTTGGCATATATAAATCAATGAATCTTCGATCATTGTGGATCGAGTTTCCCGCAAGAACGGCTCCGTCCTTACCGTGTTTTTTCCCAAAATGTTCTTCCACCCATTCTACTAAGGCCGATTCAACCTCAATTAAAGGCAGTCCTGAGGGGATGAGGGCGGTGAGACCGCTTTTCCCATGGTGGGTTTTGCACCATTCATTCATGTTTTCTAGGATCGATTCAGGTTGATAAACGATAAAATGTTTATGATCGAGTGCGTTTAACTCAGAATCGGTGATGATGGCTGCAATTTCGAGAATATGATCATTTTTCTCGTCTAAACCTGTCATTTCGAGATCCATCCACAGTAATTTCTTTTTGCTTAACATAGGTTTAGGATAGCACATTGCAAGTAAAAATCTTTACGCAAAGCATTACTTATTGCATTCATTTGATTCCTCAGGTAAAAACAGGAGCTAAATCAATAAAATTTATAGCTAAGGAGCTAAATCAAATGGCTGAAGATTCAAAATACGTACCGATTGATATGATTCGTAACATCGGTATTTCTGCACACATCGATTCTGGTAAAACAACTCTTTCTGAACGTATTTTATTTTACACCGGTAAAGTACATGAAATTCACGAAGTAAAAGGTAAAGACGGCGTGGGCGCGACCATGGATTCCATGGATCTTGAGCGTGAAAAAGGGATTACCATTCAATCTGCTGCAACTTATTGCGTGTGGAAAGATTACAACATTAATTTGATCGATACTCCGGGCCACGTGGATTTCACGATCGAAGTGGAACGCGCATTACGCGTTCTAGATGGTGCTGTTCTTGTACTTTGTTCAGTTTCAGGCGTTCAATCTCAATCGATCACTGTAGATCGTCAGATGAAACGTTATAAAGTTCCTCGTCTTTGTTTCGTAAATAAAATGGATCGCGCAGGAGCTAACCCATTCCGTGGTGTTGGCCAATTACGTGAGAAATTACGTCATAATGCAATTTTCGTCATGTATCCAATCGGCGCTGAGGATCAATTCCAAGGTGTTGTCGATTTAGTTCAAATGAAAGCTTTCTACTTTGATGGTGAAAACGGAGAAAATATCCGTGAAGAAGCAATTCCAGCTAATATTCAAGCGGAATGCGATAAGTACCGCGAAGAATTGATTTCTGCTGCTTCTGAATTTGATGATGTAGTTGCTGAGAAATATCTTGGTGGTGAAGAAGTGGGTGTAGATGAGCTTCGTAAAGCAATCCGTAAAGGAACTCTTGCTTTAGCGATCACTCCAGTATTTGTGGGTTCTGCTTACAAAAATAAAGGTGTTCAACTTCTATTAGACGGCGTGACTTACTACCTTCCAAATCCAACTGAAAAAGAGAATATTGCTCTTGATCAAAATAATGCAGAAGCTGAAGTAGTATTGAAATCCGATGAAAAGCTTCCATTCGTAGGTTTGGCTTTCAAACTTGAAGATGGTCGTTACGGACAATTGACTTACATGCGCGTTTATCAAGGTAGCTTGAATAAAGGTGATTTCATCATCAATTCAACTAACTCTAAGCGTGTAAAAGTTCCTCGTATCGTGCGAATGCACTCAAACCAAATGAACGACGTTGAAACTGCTAAAGCAGGGGATATCGTGGCATTGTTCGGTGTGGAATGTTCTTCAGGTGATACTTTCACTGATGGAACCATCAAGTACTCCATGACATCCATGTTCGTACCTGAAGCCGTGATTTCTCTTTCAGTTCAACCTAAAGATAAATCTGGTGATACTAACTTTTCTAAAGCGCTCAATCGTTTTACTAAAGAAGATCCTACATTCCGCGTTCACCGTGATGATGAATCAAACCAAACCATTATTAGTGGTATGGGCGAACTCCATCTTGAAATTTACTGTGAGCGTATGAAGCGTGAGTACGCGTGTGAAGTGATCGTGGGTAAACCACAAGTTGCTTACCGCGAGACGATCCAAAACAAAGGTACTTTCAACTACACTCATAAAAAACAAACCGGTGGTTCTGGACAATTTGCACGTGTTGCAGGATGGATCGAGCCTCTTCCAGCTGATTCTGTAGCTCAATATGAGTTCGTGGATGATATTTCTGGTGGTGTGATTCCTCGTAACTTTATCCCAGCTGTGGATAAAGGATTCAAGGAAGCGGTAAAAGAAGGTCGTTTGATCGGATTCCCAATCGTAGGCGTGCGTTGTTTAATTAACGACGGAGCTTACCATGCGGTGGATTCTTCAGAGATGGCGTTCAAAACTGCTGCATTAATGGCTTTCCGTGAAGGTTATGCAAATGCTCAACCCGTAGTTCTTGAACCAATCATGAAATTAGAAGTGAATGCACCGGAAGAATTCCAAGGTTCAGTAATGGGCCAAGTGAATCAACGTCGTGGTGTGATTCTTAACTCTGGAACTCAAGATGGTTATTGTGTAATCGAAGCGGAAGTTCCACTTTCGGATATGTTCGGTTACTCCACTGATCTTCGCTCTGCTACTCAAGGTAAGGGTGAATTCACTATGGAATTCATGAAGTACTCTGCAGCTCCTCGCAACGTTCAAGATGAACTCGTGAAGAAATACCAAGAGAAAAAAGCTAAAGAACAATCTGAGAAGTAATTTGCTGATGCAAATTACTGCCCGCGTAGCGTGAGTCCAGTGGACTCGAAAATTGCTGGATGCAATTTTCAGCAAGTGGGAGTCTCGAGATAAAAAAATTTAAAATCCCTGGCTATTTTGTAGTCAGGGATTTTTTTTCACTTCATGCGCCCGAAGTCTAGCTCGATTATAATGGAATTGAGCTGGGTAATATTGAATTTCGTTTACTGAAACTGAATTGAGCATATTATATTCCTATGCTCCCCACTTTTATCTCCTGGAACCCAAATCCTGTATTTTTCACCATTCCCTTCATTGACTGGCCGGTACGTTGGTATGGAGTTTCATGGGCATTTGCATTTTTCATGGCTAATTTAATCATGGGAAAAATCTTTAAAGCTGAAAAACGACCAGAATCAAATTTAGATTCCCTCACATTTTATATCGTCATCGCCACGGTGCTGGGTGCACGCTTAGGACATTGTTTATTTTATGAACCAGAAAGATACTTGGCTCATCCCTTAGATATTTTAAAAGTTTATGAAGGTGGACTCGCCAGCCATGGAGCTACGATCGGAATTATCATTGGCGTGTGGATGTTTTGTAGAAAGTTCAAAGAGAATTTACTTTGGTTACTGGATCGTATGGTGGTGGTGGTTCCGATTGCAGCGGCATCCATTCGATTTGGTAATTTCATGAATTCTGAAATTGTGGGTAAAGCAACGGATGTGCCATGGGCAATTATTTTCACTCGTATTGATCAAACCCCTCGTCATCCTGCCCAGCTGTACGAATCTATCTTTTATTTTTTCCTATTCATTTTGATGTATTTTCTCTGGAATAAAAAAAGAGATGAATTGAAGCCGGGTTTCACATTAGGTCTGTTTTGTATTCTTATGTTTAGCTTTAGATTTTTAATTGAATACGTGAAAGAGAACCAAGTTTCCTTTGAAAACGGATTGTTTTTTAATATGGGGCAACTCCTCAGTGTGCCCTTTATTATTTTTGGTATTTACATGATGAAGAGATCCTTTCAATATTCTGAGCAACCACAAAAAAAAGTAAAAAGTAAAAAATGAAAATTCTACTCACCGGCGCGACAGGGCTCATTGGAAAAGAATTGGGAAAAGCATTAGTGGCTCATGGTCATCAAGTGGTTTCTGTTTCCAGATCTGCGATTAAGGCAAAAAAACTATTACCCTACCAAACAGAAGTGGTGGAGTGGAGTGGTCATGGTGTTTTCCCAGGCGAGAAACTCGCTGATATTGATGGAGTGATTCATCTCATGGGAGAGAGCATCGCTGAATCCAGATGGACGACAGAGATTAAAAAACAATTGATTGAAAGCCGTGTGAATTCCACCATAGAACTAAAAAAAGCCTGTGATCAAAATGCTAAAAACTTAAAATTTTGGATCCAGGGTTCTGCAATTGGTTTTTATGGTGATTCAAATCATGAAAAAGTATTGGATGAAAGTTCACCTCAGGCGAATGGATTTTTAGCGGGTCTTTGCCATGACTGGGAAGTGGCCAGTGAATCAGGAATTACAAATTCAAATCTCAGAAAAGTAATATTAAGAACTGGTGTGGTGATCTCTCATCAAGGTGGTGCATTGGCAAAAATGATGAATCCCTTATTAGCAGGCATCGGTGGTGTGATTGGATCAGGCGAACAACGCATGAGTGTTATTCATCTTACGGATATGGTGAACTTTATTGTTCATGCGGCTGAAACAGAAACGGTAAAGGGAGTTTATAATTTAGTATCTGAAAAACCAGTATCTCAAAAAGATTTTATCCATTTCTTCTCAAATTGTTTATCGATTTCTTCAGGTCTTTCCATTCCTGCTTTTGCCATCAAATTAGCGATGGGAGAAATGGCTGATTTACTTTTGCAAGATCAAGCGGTGATTTCTACTCGCATGAGTGATTCAGGATTTAAACTTCAATATCCTCATTTTGAACAAATTCTCACTGAAGCAGCGAATTGGTTTCAAAATCCATTTAAGGATACAGCCCCTCATTCCGCACCAGCTCATATTTACTATTCAGAACAATTTGTGGCTTTGCCGTTAGAGAAGGTCTTTTCCTTTTTTTCTGATGCTAAGAATTTAGAGAAAATTACACCCGAGTGGCTTAATTTTCACATTGTGAGTGTGAGTACAGAAGCGATTGAGAAAAATACAAAAATTGAATATCAATTGAAGTTGCATGGTGTACCTCTGAAATGGATTACGGATATCGCCGTTTGGGATCCTCCTCATCGATTCGTAGATAACCAACTCACGGGCCCGTATCATCTTTGGTATCATGAGCATTCCTTTGAATCCGTGACAGGTGGAACCCTCATGAGGGATTGGGTGAGATTCCAACTTCCTTTAGGCAAAGCCGGCATGGTAGGACTCCCCAAGGTTTATAGCGACGTTAAAGTCATATTTGCGCATCGTACTGAAATCATTGATCAAATTCTACTTAATAATTAAACTATTGACGTTTAATTATTGCAGTGTTAATGAATGGGCATGAAATCGAGTTCAGCCTTATTCTTAATGTTTTTGATGCAGTTAGGGTTACCTAGTGCACAAGCATTTACCACTCATACGGCTCAAGTGGATTTAGAACTCATTCAAGTGAACGAACAAGGTGTAGAGCATTCTCTTAAAAGACTCAATGGAGATTTTCACTTGGATTGGAAAGCCAAAAAGTGTGAGATCCAACTTAAAAAACATCAATTCGTTTATTGTAATCTCGATACTTCTCAAGATGTTTTCAATTCAAAAAACGATTTGGTGATGAAAGCATTGCCTCAGGCACATTTTGATCCTGAAATGATGAATGCGCTCATGAACACCATGGGGATCTATACAAAACAAGATCTTACTTTTAACCTTCCTTTCTACACTTGTGCAAACTGTGAAAAAGTTAATGAAAAAACTTATCTTTGGAATGCGTTTCAAAGTTTTGTTTCCCGAGATCTATTGATTCAGCCTGGTACTTCATTGTACAAAAAGTTAATTTTAAGAATGAAGATTAAAAAAATGGAAGCCATTAAAGGCGCTTTTAATGTGATTGATCATAACAATACTGAATCCCAGTAATCAAAAAAAAAGGACCATTGATATTTCAATGATCCTTTTCGTTCAATTTTAAATTAAATTATTTCTTTTGCTCAGTCGTTGCAGGAGCTGCTGCCGCAGGAGCAGTTTCAGTTTTTGCTGCAGGTGCATCAGAAGCTTTTGCGTCTGTTGCTTTAGCGTCAACTGGTTTTGCAGGTTCAGCCGGTGCAGGTGGAGGTGTGTAACCTTCAAATACTGATTTCTTCACTTTAGAAGGAAGAATAGTGAGGGTGAGTGATGTCATCATGAAGATGGCAGCAAGAGTGTAAGTAAATTTTTGAAAAAAGTTAGCTCCACCAGAACTACCGAAAACAGTTTGGCTTGAACCACCAAAAGATGCGCTCACTTCAGCGCCTTTTCCAGATTGAAGAAGTACTGCAATCACGAGTAGAACAACGGTAGTAATGTGAATCACGGTTAGAAATGTAATCATAAGTTTCCTTTAGTTATTGTTATATCAAAGTCCAGAGCTGAGTCCAACTCTCAATTTTTAAACTAGCACCACCCACCAAACCCCCATCAATATCCTCACAGGTGAGTAATTCTTTGAAGTTTGCTGGTGTAACACTGCCGCCGTACACGATGCGCGTAGCGTTAGCGCAAGAAGCGCTGATCTTGGAGGATAAAATCCCACGTATAAAGGCATGAGCCTCTGCTGCTTGGGCAAGAGTGGCAGTCACTCCAGTTCCAATTGCCCAAACGGGCTCATAGGCAATGTGTAGATTTTTACCAAAAGCGTTTTTTGAAATTTCGTTTTGGACTAGAAGTTCCAGCTGAGCTTCCAAAATGGATTTCATTTTACCTTGGTTGCGTTCGTCTAATGTTTCACCCACACACACGAGCACTTCCATGCCTTGTTCGAGTGCGCTCACCGTTCTTTTCAAAACAGTGGTATTTGTTTCACCAAAATATTGCCTGCGTTCAGAGTGGCCCACCAAAACTTGATCCACACCAATTTCTTTCAACATCGGAACTGAAATTTCACCGGTGAAGGCACCCGATTTTTCATGATGCACATTCTGACAGCCCACTTGTAAAGGAATCAAATCCGCTTTTACTTTCTTCACTGCAGTTTCTAAACTGAGTGCAGGAATATACAAACGCATCTGAGAATTCGCTTTAGGCGCGCTTTTTAAAATAGGAGCAAGAGTTTCTAAAAATGGTATCGTCTCTTTTTGGAGTTGATTCATTTTCCAGTTACCTGCAAGCAAGACTCCGCGAGTTTTCAAGAGCGATCGCCTTTGCTTCCGCCGCCGTAGCCGCCGCGTCCGCCACCTTCGCCGTAACCGCCACGTCCTTTTGGACCTTTTTCATCGCCGCCTTTTGCAAGGCGTTCCGCTTCCCATTCGGCTTCGGTTTTACTGTTGATTTCGTTCCATTCCAAATCCGCAGATTGAGGACGATAACCTGTTTTTAAAATATCAATTCCAGGGAGTCCTTCGTTTTCAAGGTATTCAAGAGCTGCTCCGCCACCCGTAGAAAGGTGATCGAATTTTGCAGCTACGCTCACACCATCCACCAAACATTGATTGATCGCAGAAACAGTATCACCACCGCCCACGATTTTTACGCAACCCGTGAGGGTGCTTAAGTGTTTTGCGATTTCATTGGTACCGGTAGCATAAGCCGGTTTCTCAAACCATCCCAAAGGACCATTCCAAAAAACCATTTTTGCACTGGATAAAAATTCTTTATACAGAGTGATTGTTTTAGGACCAATATCAAAGCCTTCATTGGTATCAACAGGAAGAAGGATTGGTAATTTTTTACGATCCGCTTCGGCTAAAATTTCTTTTGCTGCTTCCACATCTTCAGGTGCAGGTTGTTTCCATTCAGGTGGAATTTTTTGTCCCTTTGCTTTCATGAATGCGTAAGCCATCGCTCCGCCAATCACGATCCCTTGAACACGTTTCATGAGAGCGTTGATGGTGTGAATCTTATCACTCACTTTTGCGCCACCTAAGATCAAATAAAATGGATTGCCTGGAGTGTGCAACATAGAATCAAAATATTTAATTTCTTTTTCAATCAAGAAACCAAATCCACGATCAGGAACAATGGAAGGTAATCCATAAGTAGATGCATGTTTACGATGAGCCGTTCCGAATGCATCAGTGATGTAAATATCGCACAAACGAGCAAGATATTTTGCAAATTGAGGATCGTTTGCTTCTTCTTCTTTATGAAAACGAAGATTTTCTAAAACAAGCACATGGCCGTTAGGAACTTGAGATGCTTTAAATTCAATTCCTTCACCCACGCAATCATCTGCAACAGTGACTTCAACGCCCAGTAGGTTTGCTAATTTATCTGCTGCTGGAATAATGGAAAATGCATCATTCCTTTTTCCGTTCGGGCGTCCTACGTGTGATCCAATGATGACTTTAGCACCTTGTTCGCATGCATATTTAATCGTGGGAAGACACTCACGAATGCGGGTGTCGTCTTCAACGTGACGAACACCATCGGCATCAGGTGCGCTCAAGGGAGTATTGAAATCGAGTCTTAAGAAGACACGTTTTCCTCTGAGTGGAAAATCACGGATTGTTTTTAATCTCATAATTTGCTCGCCAAGAAAGCCGTTACATCAAGCATGCGTTGAGAGAAACCGGATTCATTATCATACCAAGTGATGATTTTTACTAAATTGCCTTCTACTACCATGGTGAGTTCTGAATCGATGGTAGAGCTGAATAAATTTCCATTGTAGTCCACAGAAACGAGTGGAGCAGTGGAGTAATCTAAAACACCTTTAAGAGAAGTTTCAGAAGCTTTTTTCAAAGCAGCATTCACTTCTTCTTTGGTTGTATTTTTAGAAACAACAGCGGTGAAATCTACTACGGAAACATTTGGTGTAGGTACACGAATAGAAAGACCATCAATTTTTCCTTTAAGATGGGGGAGTACTAGTCCGACTGCTTTTGCAGCTCCAGTAGAAGTAGGAATCATAGAAATTGCAGCTGCACGAGCACGGCGAAGATCTTTGTGAGGAAGATCTAAAATGCGTTGATCGTTGGTGTAACTGTGAACCGTCATCATGGTTCCTTTGATAATGCCAAAATTCTCATCAATGATTTTTGCAGCGGGAGCTAAACAGTTAGTGGTGCAAGAGGCATTAGAAATGATCGTGTGTTTTGAAGGATCAAAAGAAGTGTGATTCACGCCGTAACAAAGAGTGATATCTGCATCTTTAGAAGGGGCAGAGATGAGAACAATTTTTGCTCCACCCAATAAGTGAAGAGATGCTTTTTCTTTATCTGTGAATGCGCCTGTGCATTCATGAACAATAGTAACGCCAGCATCTTTCCAAGCAAGCTTGGCAGGATCACGATCAGAAAACACAGTAATTTTTTGACCATTAATCACTAAGTGATTGCCTTCCACTTTTACATCGGCATCCCAAGTTCCGTGAACGGAATCGTATTTCATCATGTGAGCGAGAGTGTGAAGATCGCCTGTATCATTAATTGCAGTCACCTTAATTCCTGCTTTGATGGATTGAGGTGAAAATGCAAGACGAAGTACTTTACGACCAATGCGGCCGCAGCCGTTGATTCCGATATTAATTTGATTTGTCATATGGAGGGAGCGTACCTCTAAGTGACCATTCCTGCAAGAATGCGCAGCGCGTAAAATGGGGTAATTTTAATGCTGAATGAATTTTTGTCCTAAATAGAATTTAGGAGTCACTTTTGAGCCCCATTCTGGCTGATCAAAACTTATTCCAACCAAGATCATCGGATTTAAAAGTGTAATTTTACCTCTTAAGATCATTTCAAAAGGTTTGATCGAATCTGCACCGGTTTCATCCTTCACTTGAACTGAGATGGTGTAAAATGAATCATTCATGTGTTTGTTTTCTATCTTTTGAATGACTACTTTTTGAGTAAACTGATGATTGAAGCTATCTTGGGTTCTTTGTGAAATCCCTTCAAAGATGACCAAGTCTCGGGTTTCTGTTGTTTTAGAAAGAGTGAAGGAAATATTCGGGAACTGATCATTGAACTCGATACAAACATTTTCTTGGGTGAAACAGCGTTCAAAGTAAAGAAATCCGGCAAGTTCAAAATTTTCTTCGGCTTTTACAAGAGGGGCATGAATTAAAAATAGGATCATTAAGCAATAAAGATAGAGTTTCTTCATTTGCAAAATTTATTCTGTATTTCTGTAATAAGCACTAAAATAAAACTTAGATTAAGGATTGCATCTCCAAAGACTAGATTTCACTTCGAGTGCAGTATTGGTGAACTCAAGTTTTTGTGCAGCTTTATGGTAGTTGTTATAAATTTGATCTAAACAACTTCCGATATTGGTTTCTTCAAATTTTGCTTTTGCCGTTTCCGGAGTTTCATGAAGATTCACCACGCGGCCAAGAACGGCCTGATCGTGAATGCGCTCCATGATTCCACCCAAGGCAAGCGCTTCAGCGCTTCGATAGAAAATGAAATACCTTAGGGGTTTTACACTCGCTTCCATGACGAAGTTGCAGGTAGTAACCGTTGAGGTTGAAGTGCAGTGAATGTTTTCCGTTCCAGAGTTAAAAAATTTAGACGTGTCTCCGCTGGAAGTATCCAGTGAACAAACATTCATCGATTCATTCATGGTATCGGTAGCGGTGCAGATTCCTACGGTTGAAATAGATACGCCATATTTTTTACTATTCACTTTAATTTTTGAAATGAATTCTTCAATTGGATTAATTTCAACTGATTTAACAATGTTACTGATTTTTGGAAGAAAATCAGGAGTGTATTGACGGCGCAATTGATCCAAAGGAAGTTTAAACTCTTGTTTGATTTCCAAGCGAAAATGATCCCCTTGGATTTTAAAGTTAAAATCAAGTCCGGAATCAGCATGCGCCATAGGCATCAGCAAGAGCATGCATAAAGAGAGAATCACTCCACGAATGGTTTTCATTTCAATAACATTTCCATCGCATTGAAGGTGTTGATCGTGCCACCAGTTTTAGAAAGATGAGAGAAACTCGCTTGTTCTGCTCCCTTGGTTCCCGGAAGATTCACAATCAATCCTGGATACTGATTGGTAGAACTCATGATGGCATCTAAAATATTTTTTGAAGATTTATTTGGAAAGTGCCCCAGTAAAAGTGCAGCCACTCCAGCCACTTCCGGGCTAGCCATGCTCGTTCCTTGAAGTTCATGATAACGATTTCCTGGAATGGTTGAATTAATCGCCATTCCTGGTGCAAATAAATCTACTGAAGTTTTACCCCAATTTGAAAAATTAGCAGGCAAATTGGCGTTCTTGGTTTTGTAAGAAGCGCCCACTTCAATCCAGTTACTAGCCTCATGGGAAGTTGCTTTATTGCTAAATAGTCTTTTGTTTGGATAATTGTTAGCAGCGGATTCTGTATTTTTCCCATCGTTACCTGCAGCATGAATTAAGAGCACTCCATGCTTTTCTGCATAAGCTACCGCTTTATCAACATAAGCTTTGTTAGGGGAGTATTCCTTCCCAAAACTCATGTTGATCACTGTTGCACCATTTTTAACTGCATATACTATAGCGTTGGCTACGTCTTTATCGCGCTCATCTCCGTTAGGTACGGTTCTAATCGACATGATTTTAACTGAGTCCGCTTGTCCCAAAATTCCCAATTGATTATCGCGATTGGCAGCAATGATGCCGGCCACATGGGTTCCGTGCATAGGATCTCCACCCGTAACATCGTTATTTCCATATCCCACTTCATTCAAAACATTGGCGTGATCACCGATTACTTTAGAACAATCAAAATTAAGATTATATCCAAAATTAAGCTTTCCATTTGAATCTTCTATCCAACCTTGAATGTCTTTTGAGTCATATCCTTTATTAAAAATCCGCATTGCTAGCACTTTTGCATCATTGATCTCAGGACTAGATGCGGTGACTTCAGAAATCCCTGCAACTGTTTCTTCTTTTAATCCATTTGCTTTTAGTAGATTGATCGCAAGAATAATATCTTGGTAAAATTTAAGAGTATCTTTCGTATCTGCAACTTCAGCAGTGTATTGAGCTGAGATTTTTTTGAAATAGAGGGCTTCCGCTCCACGTAGTTTTTTGATTTTATTTTTTTTAGTTAAACGCGCCACTTCACGAGTCACTTCTAGTGTATTGGCTTCAATATTGGTGCCGTCTTTATTTCCGATAAAGTTCCAACCATGAACGTCATCCACAAAACCATTGTGATCATCATCAATGCCATTTCCAGGAATTTCTTTGGTATTGGTCCAAATTTTTCCTTGGAGTTCCTCATGGCTAATATCCACACCACTATCGATTACGGCCACAATAATTTCTTTTCCTGCTTTTGGAAAACGCGGATCTAAATATGTTTTTTCTGTTGAAGTGCCTTCAATTTGATCTAAAACCGGATCCAGTGTGCTCCATAGATTTTCTTGCACTCCTGAAGTTGTTGTCTTTGGAGTGGAGATTCTTTCGCCTTTTGCATTCCGATAATCGAGATAATGATCTACTTTTAGATCACTGAGATTCAGAGAATCATAAAATACAGATTGATTGGGTTGATCGGCAAAAGTGATATTTCCGGCCTGTGAGAGCACAAAAATCATGGTCGGTAGCAAAAATAGATTCAAACGGTATTGTTTTTTCATGGTGTTTTCTCTTGGTTTTAAGATTAAGGGGTGGGTGGTTTTCTTCTACTTGCAGCAATGCGTGGAATTAAATAACGAAGTCCTCCGGATAAAGTAGAAGGACTAGCTGCAGATTTAAGTCCTAAATCAAGTGCTGCAAACGCACCAAGATTTTTGGTGATATTGGTATGAGCTTCAATATAAAATGTGGATGGATTGTCGCCATTGTGTCTCCACCCAGTGTATCCATGATATCCAAAAGTGATATTTGCATTACCCTGAAATTCAAAACGTGCAGCCATTCCATATCGGTAAGCATCATTTTGTGAATGGGCGCCATCATCCCATGCCATAAATCCAGCTTCGCCTAAAACTCGAATGGTTCTTAAAGCGCCTGTGGCATGCAAAATATCTTTAGCAATGAGTACATCAACTGAATATCCACTTGAATCAGTAAAACGGCGATCATCAAAATTACCAGATGCTGTTTTCAATGAAGCGTGGAGAGCCATACTCGGTTGTTTTGGTCCTTCTTTTAATAGTCTATATTTGTAGGTACCAACGATATCACCCATATTAAAACCAGAGCGCTTAGAGGGGAAATAATGGGCCATACCGTCATCATTGAGGTTCCATTTTTCTGCTAAATAAGTAATTTCAAGTGAGGAGAGAGTCGAGAAAGGGATTTCTACTCTCACTACGCCGGTTGGCGTAATATTTTCAAAGCGATCTTTCACACTTCGGTAACTCAGATCCACAATAATTTTATCATTGGGAATAATTTGAGCATCATCCACTCGCCAAATCCAATTGGTAAATGCGTTGGGCCCAACATTGCCAGGAGAAACATGAAAATCAGGATCTAAATAGGGGTTATTATCTTGAGCATGGGATGAAAAAGGGGAAAGAAGAGCTAGTCCCATCAGGAGAAAAAATATTTTGCTAAGTTTCATGATGGCGAGATCTTATTATGAACAGGATTAAATAGCCAGACTAAATCAATACGAAATGTGTAAAAAAGCCTAAGAAATCAACTGTTTTCATTGTTTAGAGATTGACAAAGTTAATAATTAAACAAAAATTATTTAATTATGCTAATGTGCTCTCATGAAAAGTTTAGTGATTTTATGTGGAGTCGTATTTAATTTGTTTTGCTTTGCAGGCGTGACGCACGCAGAACAAAATGAAATGATACCGGTATGTGGTGCAATCGTAGCATCGAGATTTGTTCATGAAGTAAAAGATCCCACAAAACCAGATAAATACAGCCACTGTTCCATTTCTTGTGTCATGACCATATACTGTGGCCCCTCTGACTCTTTAGAAGTGGGAGCATTAAAAGAGATTTATGATGCAATGGGATTTGGTGATCCAGACATTAAAGATCTTGAAGCTGATTATGCAGGAGTCAAAGCAGGACTGAAAATCGGTTTCGGTGGGCGTAGATCCTCGTGCTATAAGGCTTGTGGATCTCTTTTCCCTTGAATGGTTTAGGTGAGAAGACGAGGAATAATATTCTTGATGAGCTCTTGCTCTTTTTGAGTAAGATTTTTTAAGAGTTCACTTTCAACCGAACGGGCTATTTTTTTTGCTTTCACAAAAGTGGATTTACCCAGAGTGGTAATTTTTAGTAGTTTAATTCTTCGGTCTTTGGGATCACCTAAACGTTCCACTAACTTTAAAGATTCTAATTTATCGATGAGTTTAACCATGCTGGCTTTATCAATGCCCATTTCTTCACCCATGTGAATTTGAGAGCACACTTCTCCCTGGTTGAGGATCGATAAGATACCGAAATGGATGGATTGCAAGCTGCACTCCATAAGCGAATGATCCAGCATGCTTCTCATTTTGTTTGCGCTTTTAAATAGGCAATAGCCAAGGTAATCCTTCAGGGCAGGGTGTACGCGACTAGGATCGTGAAACCGCACGGAATGAGGTGTTCCCTTGGAGCCGGTAACATAGATGATTTTTTCAGAGCTGGTTACAGTTTTGTCTAACTTTTTTTTGCCCATCTAATGATTGTAGTTGCAAATCGTTTGTACTGCAAACGATTTTTGTGTTAAACTTTAAGAGATATGAAAATTTCTAATCCATTTTTGGCAGCGATGTCTTTATTTTTGCTTGTAAATACGGCAAAAAGTGAAGAAGTGACCTTACCTACAGCAATTCATGATTCGCTTCAGGGATCCTTAGTGATTCAAAAGGCTGAATCTTCCCTAGAGGAATCCCGCTGGAAGAGAACGGGCGCTTATTCAGGATTTTTGCCCAATATTTCAGGTGGTGCAAGTTATCTTCTGGATAAGAAATACATGTTATTGCCAGTTACACTTGGCGGGGTGGCTTCTTCTATACCTCAAATTGTTCCCACTTCAATCTATTCACTTCAGGCGAGCATTCCTTTGTTTGATGGATTCTCAAATGTAGAAAGATTAAAATCAGGAAATAGCTTGGTTCGTTCTGCTGAATATGAATTGGGCTGGGTAAAGTTCTCCACAATTCGTCAAACAGCCTTACAGTTTTATAAAGCCCTTGCTGCGGTTTTGTTAAAAGAAGTTACTTCTGAAAATTTAAAAAATTTACAAGATCATTTAAAAGATGTGGAAGCTTTAAAAAAGGTGGGTGTATCCACCCAGTATGATTTATTGAGAGTAGAAGTTCAGGTTTCAGAAGCAGAATCAGAAATTTTAAATTCAGATGATCAAATTGCATTAGCGAAAATGAAACTAGCGGAGATTTTAGGAAAAGAGAGCGAATTGCGTACTCCTACCGGAGTATTGCCAGTATTTGAAGCAAGCCTAGTTGATTCTTTGAATGGAGTGAGTTCTCCAGAATCTGGAAGGGGAGATTTGTTGGCAATGTCGGAAAGAGTGAATTCATTTTCTCAAATGGATTCTGCAGTTTCCCGTTATTGGGTTCCAAGAATTTCTTTAGTGGGTCAGTATCAATACTATAATAATATCAATTCAAAAATATTGGATTCCTCCAGTTTTTCTAGCGCCTATCAAGTGGGTTTGAATTTGAGTTGGAATATTTTTGATGGACTGAACTCAACAGCCCATGCGGGTGAATCTTCACAGCAAGCAATTCAATTGGAAAAAACAATGCAGATCGCTCGTTTGAAGGCATCAACTGAATTTGAATCTTGGAAAAGAAAGTTTCTTTATTTTTGTAAAGTATATCGTTCTCGATTAAATGATCAGTCAAGATCGGCGGAAGCAGTTCGATTGGCAAAAGAGGGACGTCGTGCAGGAGCAAGAACTTCTAGTGAATTATTAGATGCTGAACTTGACTTGTTTCGCGCAAGAGCGGGAATTGTGAATGCTCAAATTGGAATGATTGAATCATTGATTCAACTTGAATTATCAACCGGTAAAACTTTAGTGAATTGGGGAGCTTAATATGGAAAAAAATGGAAATGATAAAAAGAAAAAAATATTGACTGCTGTAGGCAGTGTGGCTGCAATCCTCATTATCTATTTTGTGATCAATAAAATGTTATATGTCGAAACGGATAATGCTCAAGTGGAAGCGCATGCGGTTTTAATTGCTCCCAAAGTAAATGGTTATATTCGCGAAGTGACAGTTACCGATGGATCAAAAGTGAAAAAAGATCAGATTTTGATTCAACTCGATGATCGTGATTATAAGGTTTCATTGGATTCTGCTCAAAGTGAACTTCTTTCACTGGGTGCTAGAATGAAGGATGCAGAAAAAAATTACGGACGTATTCGTGACCTTTATTCTAAGGCCGTGGTTTCTCAACAACAGTTTGATACGGCAAGTGCAAATTATAGCGAAATTAAGGCAAAATATGATTCAGCTCAATCACGCGTGAATCAAGCAAATTTGAACTTAGAACATGCGCAAATTAAAGCCTCTTCGGATGGAGTGATTGCTAAAATTTCTGCTGAAATTGGACAATTAGCAAATCCCGGAACTCCGTTGATCGGTTTTGTGAGTTCTGAATCTCGTTGGGTGACCGCTAATTTTAAAGAAACTGAAATTTCTGATGTGATTGTTGGCCATAAAGTTTCTGTAACGGTAGATGCAATTCCAAGTAAAAAGTTTGAGGGTGAAGTGGAGAGTATTAGTTCTGCTACTGGATCCACATTTACTTTGTTACCACCGGATAATGCTACCGGAAACTTCACAAAAGTTGTCCAAAGGGTTCCAGTACGGATTAAACTTAAAAATCTAACCCCTCAAGATATTGATTTATTGCATGCTGGTCTTTCTGCAATGGTCAAAGTTTCAATCCACTAATTATGATGACACGCGAATCAAAATTGATTGTCTTTGTTGCTGTTCTCGCTTCATTGCTCGAGATCATTGACACTTCAATTGTGAACGTGGCCTTGCCTAGTATGATGGGTAATCTGGGAGCAACTCTTGAAGATATTTCGATGGTGATTACGGGTTACGCGATTGCAAATGCGATCGTACTTCCCGTTTCTGCTTGGTTAGGTGCACGGATCGGACGTCGTAAATATTATCTCGGTTGTATCATTGCATTTACGATTACTTCTGTAGCCTGTGGATTTGCACCAAACTTATATACGTTGATTGTATTTCGTATTTTGCAAGGGCTGGCGGGTGGAGCTCTTTTGCCCACCTCACAAACTTTGATTTACGAACAATTTCCTCGTGAAAAAGCTGGATTAGCAGGAGCGATTTTTGGAATGAGTGTGATGGTTGGTCCGGCTCTTGGTCCGGTGATGGGTGGGTATCTCACTGATCAGTTTGGTTGGCGTTCGATTTTTAATGTGAATCTTCCACTCGGAATGCTCGCCTTATTTGTAGGGATGATGGTGATTAAAAATCCACCCTTCAATAACCACGCTGCCGATCAACCTAAACCTGCACTGGATAAATTAGGATTGTTTTTGCTGGTCGTAGGTATTGGTTGCCTTCAGTATTTTTTAGAACGTGGCGAATCCGATGATTGGTTTTCCTCTCGTGGGATCACGGCTACATTTTTTATCGCAGCAATCTGTTTACCCATGTTTGTTTGGTGGGAACTTAAAATTAAAAATCCGATCATCAATATTCGATTGTTTAAGGATTCAGCTGTTCAAAATGGAACGGCGATGATGGCGCTCCTTGGTTTTTTTCTCTACGGAGTCGTGTTCTTGTTGCCTGTGTTTTTAGGTCGAACTTTCCATTATGATGCAACTCAGGTGGGTGCTTTTTTTATTCCAGGATCTTTGCTCACAATGGCGATGATGCCTGTGGTGGGAAAACTCATGCAAGCGGGTAAAAATCCTAAAACTTTAATTTTCTTTGGATTCACCTGTGTTGAACTTTGTTTATATTTGATGACCCGTTTTTCGCCTCTTTCTCCGAGTGGCGAGATTTTGAGAATGTTGTACATGCGTGGATTAGCGATGGCCTTTTTGTTTGTTCCCATTAATTCTTCCATTCTTTCTCAATATCAGGGAATTAATATGGGACAAGTGGCGGGGATGATGAATCTGTTTCGTCAAATAGGTGGAAGTATCGGGATTGCTTTGGTGGCAACCTTACTCAATGTTCGTGGGCATCAAAACTATGCCGATTTACAAAGTAAAGTAACGGCACTCAATCCTCAAGCCAGCCAATTTGCGGGTCAGTTGCAGGGAAGTTTAGGGGCAAAATTACCGGAAACGATTGGCATGGGAACGTCAGTCACCAGTCCCAATACTGCGGCCACTCAAATTCTTTACCTCAAGGTACAAAATCAGGTATTTATGATGAGCTTTTTACAACTCGTCACGATCATCATGATGATTGTGGCTTTGTTCTTAATTCCTTGGTTCCGTTTGAAATTGAAGCGCGGTGGCGCAACTCAAGTAGTGGATGCGCATTGATCATTTCCCAAGGCACGAAGTGCCAGAGGTGCGAGCTGGATTAAGCGAGTTAATTTCACCGGCTGAGCAGAGCTCAGCAATTGAAATTAACTCGCAACTCCGGCACTTGCGTGCCTTGGAAATAAGACTTGACTATTACACTCAGTTTATGTAATAATTCAGCCCGCGATGATACCCATTCACTATTTTTTAGCACTATTAGCCATCTTAGCCTCAATGACCGGATGCACTCAAAAAGCTCCTCCTGGTTCACCGCAACTCATTTCTTTGAATAATACGGGTGTAGTGGATGCTGTTTCTACTCCAACGCCTTCTCAGCATTTAAACCGAGGGAATGATCCAACGGTGAAGCCACAAGTTAAGCCTGAATCCAATGCATTTACGCTAGCGGCCCCGAATGCAAGTGAGTGGAATTTAGCTTTCGCTGGAGATGATTCAAAAGTGCTTTATCAATTGCTTGAAGTGCCTTACGAAAAATCAAAAAAAGATCATGGTTTATTGCTCTCAAAAATTGGAAATCAATTGGCATGTTCAAGATCAAAAATGGATCACGTATGTGCGGTAATTTTAAATTCATCAAACGGAGAAATTAAAAACAGTAAAAATAAATTGGAATTAGTGGGAGCAGATACTGAGTTAAAAGAACTTTATCATTCTTCCTTTTTTGATTTAGATCCAAGTCCTGCAAGAACGGGCCGTTTATTAATTTTAGGCGATAATGCTAAAAAGATTTATGAGGCACTTTCTGTGAATGCCCAATCTTTAAAAAATAATGAATTAACTAATGCTCACGATCGTTTCGGTAAACAAGGAAAGCACGTGGCTTGTTACCAAGAAGTTTTTGGTGCCGATCAGCAACCTTCTTTTTCTTGTAAGTTTTTCTATGATTACGACACCGGAACTTTTGATGAAATCACAGGCCTTTATTAATTCGTGATATGATCTACTCATGATCCCTTATTCAAAACCATCAGCAGTAGGCGGAACCATCATTCGCAGAGTGATGGCGTTACTGAAGGAAAATAATTTTCCACTTCCTATGAAGAAGCCAATTCTAATCGCCACATCAGGTGGGGTAGATTCAATGGTGCTTGCACATTTACTTTCCAAATATGGCAGAAGAATCATTTCCCCCGAACTCATCACGCTCTTGCATTTTGATCATCAATGGCGAAAAGAGTCAGGAACGATCGAAAAGAAAGCTGTTCAAAAGTTAGCCAAAGAATTGGGAGTGGGTTTCGTTTCGGTGAAATTGAAAACACCTCGTCAAAAGTCTCTCAGTAAAAATTTAGAAGAAGATGCCCGTCTGAAGAGGAATGAGTATTATTCCAATCAAACTGGAAACGGAAAAAAGTTTGCGTTAGTGCTCACGGCTCATCATGCCGATGATGTGGTGGAAACATTAGTGTGGAGATTTTTTCGTGGTGAGCTATTTGATCAAAATGAGGGAATATTGTTTCAAGACAACAATGTGTTGCGTCCCTTCCTTAAAGTAACAAAGGAAGAACTTTATGAATACGCACGCGCCGAGAAAGTTCCATTCCATGAAGATCCAACCAATAGCACTACTGGCCAAATGCGCGCATTTTTCAGGCGTGAGTTAAAGCCATTACTCCTGAAACAATTCCCCGGATTTCGCAACTCAGTTTTGCGTTATGCTGCACTACGAAAATCGATCCGAAAAAAATCAGAATAATTCCCATCATTTCTTTGTTTTTCCAAGTGTTTTTCAAATCTAACTATGGTGAAATATGAGGAGTCTGTTGAAAGGACCGTTCATGAAAAATCTTGGTAAAACTGCTGCTCTCTGGATTTCAGTATTCCTCATTTTCGCCATTTTGCTGAAAACTGTAGATCAAAACAAAAAAGATAAAAAGGAACTGAAGTTCTCTCAGTTCATCACCATGGTGAAAGAGGGAAAAGTTGCAGAAGTCACTTTTAAAAATGAAGGCATCATCACGGGTAACTTAAAAGAAGCCGTGGATGGACGCACTCAATTTGAAACCGTGGGTGATACTGAGAATTCAAAAGTATTTGAAATTCTTCAAAACAATAACATTACTCCCAATTATGAGCGCGCAGAGAAAACTCCTTTCTGGCAACAAATTTTAGTTTCATGGTTCCCCATGCTTCTTTTGTTTTTGGTGTTCTTTTTATTCATGCGCCAACTTCAAGCAGGCGGTGGCAAGGCAATGAGTTTTGGAAAATCTAAAGCTCGCCTGATGACCGACGCGAATAAAAAAACAACTTTCAAAGATGTAGCGGGTTGTGATGAAGCAAAACAAGATTTAGTAGAAATTGTTCAATTCTTAAAAGATCCAAAAAAATTCACTCGTTTGGGTGGTCGTATTCCTAAAGGTGTTTTACTCATGGGCCCTCCCGGTACAGGTAAAACCTTACTCGCAAAAGCTGTTGCAGGTGAAGCGGGTGTTCCATTCTTTTCTATCTCTGGTTCTGATTTCGTAGAGATGTTTGTAGGGGTGGGCGCTTCTCGTGTTCGTGATTTGTTTGAACAAGGTAAGAAGCAAGCTCCTTGTATTATTTTTATCGATGAGATCGATGCAGTCGGACGCCATCGTGGTGCTGGCTTAGGCGGCGGACACGATGAACGCGAACAAACCTTGAATCAATTACTGGTTGAAATGGATGGCTTTGAAGGTGATAGCGGCGTGATCTTAGTTGCTGCAACCAATCGCCCAGATGTTTTAGATCCAGCATTATTACGTCCAGGTCGTTTTGACCGTCGTGTAGTAGTTTCTAATCCTGATCTCAAAGGACGCGAAGCGATCTTGAAAGTTCACACCACTAAAGTTCCACTGGATCCAAAAATTGATCTTTCGATCATCGCGCGTGGAACTCCAGGATTTTCAGGAGCAGATCTTGAAAATTTAGTGAATGAAGGTGCTTTGATCGCTGCACGCCAGGATCAAAAATTTGTAACTCTTCATGATCTTGAAGAAGCAAAAGATAAAGTTCTCATGGGTTCTGAAAGAAAGAGCATGACTCTTTCTGATAATGAAAAAAGAACCACTGCTTATCATGAAGCCGGCCATACTTTGGTGGGGCGTTCATTGCCGGGTACGGATCCTATTCATAAGGTAACGATTATTCCTCGCGGAATGGCTTTAGGAGTCACTCAAACACTTCCTACAGAAGATCGTGTGAGCATGGATAAAGTGAAAGCTGAAAACATGATTGCATTCTTAATGGGCGGAAGAGTTGCTGAGGAAGTGATCTTCAACCAAAAAACTACGGGTGCAGGAAACGATATTGAGCGAGCAACAGATATTGCTCGTAAGATGGTTTGTGAGTGGGGAATGAGTGATGCTTTAGGGCCTCTTTCATTCGGCCGCAAAGAAGAACAAATCTTTTTAGGACGCGAGATTTCTCAGCATCGTGATTATAGCGAACAAACGGCTCTCACGATTGATCGCGAGATTCGTAACATTGTTGAATCCAATCACTTGAGAGCTAAAAAAATTGTTACTGATAATGTTGAGGCATTGAAACGAATTGCTGAAGCATTGATTGAGTATGAAACGATTGATGGTGTTGAAGTGGATCAGCTCATTCGCGGTGAAAAAATTGTTCGTGTTGCTAAAGAAGTGAATAATGACAACAAACTAACTCCAGATGAAAGTGGATCTGCCGCTACAGCAACTAATAAACCGGTAATTGCATGAACGAAGTGATCGCTAATCTCTCTTCGAGTTTTCGTTACGAAGATATTTTCGATATAGCGATTGTTGCGTTTATTATTTATCGTTTGCTGTTATTTATCCATGGAACCAGAGCCGTACAGATGCTCATTGGTCTTGGGGTGTTGGTTGCAGGCTATTTTATTTCTAATCGGATGGAGTTGTTCACCACCCATTGGCTCTTCAGTAACTTTTTTGATTACTTCGTATTTATTCTGATCGTTTTATTTCAAGATGATTTACGCCGTGTTTTAACAAAAATCGGAAAAAACCCATTTTTGTTGGCCAGTGATTCTGAAAGCCAATTGGAGATGGTGGATGAAGTGGCGAACGCTGCAACTAAATTAGCGAGAGATAAAATTGGTGCCTTGATTGTGTTAGAGCTTGAAACGGGTCTCAAAAACTTTGTCGATACAGGTTCTAAAATTGATGCAAAAGTAAGAGCAGAAATTTTATATTCCATCTTCTTAACTAAATCTCCTTTGCATGATGGTGCAGTGATTTTGAATGGAGATCGTTTGGTAGCCGCAGGATGTTTTTTGCCACTTTCAAAAAACCCAGATATTGATCCTCAATTAGGAACACGCCATCGGGCTGCGATTGGGTTAACGGAAGAAACAGATGCGGTAGTGGTACTCGTGAGTGAAGAAGCGCACGCAGTGCATTTGGTACAGTCAGGGAAAATTATTAAAAATTTAACGGAGATACAATTAAGAGATCATTTAGCAGCGATTTTAAATATTGATCTTCCTCAGGATTCAATGGGCAAACGCCTAAAAAGTACCTTTAGCATCTTTAAGAAACGTGGAGATTCAGATTCATGAGAGAGAATTTGGGTTTAAAACTTTTAGCGATTTTAATTGCGGTCACCCTTTGGGCTGTCGTATTTGGTACAAAAACTATTGAGATCACCAAAGAGGTTCCGTTTGAAATTTCTACGGGTGATGATCAAAGCGTGGAAGAAGCAGTTCCTGAAAAAATTGCTTTTCGACTTTCTGGTCCTAAGGCTTTTTTACGTTCCATCACCAATCGTGTGGAAGAACCGATTCGTGTGAATCTTAAGGATTTAAAACCTGGGTTAATTAATTATCGTATTTATAGTGATTCTTTGAAGCTGCCACTTGGAGTAAAGGTTCAATCGATTCATCCCAATGTGATTCCTATTCGTATTGAAGAGTTGAAAAGAAAATTGGTGAATATTGAACTCGAGCTCATTGGTAAAGATCGATTGGGTGATCGATTTGTGCGTTCCGAAATTCTGCCACCGCAAATTCGGGTTAAAGGTCCTAAAAATCGTTTGGCTTCCATCACTAGTTTAAAAACTTTGCCTGTTGATATTAGCAGTCTTCAACATACATCTGTATTTCCACTGACCTTTGATTTCAGAGCTTTTGGTGTTGAATTAGATTCGGTTTTGCCAGAGCTCAATGTTGAAATCCAAGGTAAAGGGCAAGCATTTCGCGTGAAGCATGTTCCATTGAGATTGAATACTACGGCTAAAGCAAAGTGTGATGAAAGTGAAATCACCGTGATTGTCCGTACCGGTGTAGGTGAAAATATTAAAGTGGAAGGTGAGCAAGTGAAGGCTGAAATTGATGCTCGTGATTTACCGGAGGGTGAATATTTACGTTGGATCAAAGTGCAATTACCAGATCACGTTCATTTAGTAAGAGTGATTCCCCCGTTTGCACGCGTAGAGGTTAAAAACGAATGAGTTCAGAGCAAGAAATTAAACTTTTTGGTACCGATGGAATCCGTGCAGAGGCCAATGTTTATCCAATGACCGGTGAAGTAGCCATGAAGGTAGGACGAGCGCTGACTTATACTCTTCTTCATCATCCGGAGTTATGGCCAGAAACCAGGGCTAAAAATTCAAAAAAAATTAAAATTGTGGTGGGGAAAGACACTCGTCGTTCTGGATACATGATTGAAAATGCACTTTCTTCTGGTATTTGTTCCATGGGTGGAGAAGCTATTTTACTTGGTCCACTTCCTACTCCCGGAGTTGCCTTCATTGCTAAAAATATGCGTGCGGATGCAGGTGTGGTGATTTCGGCATCTCACAATGCATTTCAAGATAATGGGATTAAAATATTTAATGGTGCTGGATTTAAGGCCTCAGATGCGCTCGAAGCAAAAATTCAAGAACTCGTTCTCAATCCAGAAATAATGTATGCCGCTACCCCTAAGGGAGCGGGCATCGGAAAAGCTTATCGCATTGAAGAAGCGCATGGCCGTTATGTCGTATTTTTAAAATCCACTTTCCCTGAAGAATATGATCTTTCTGGAATGAAGATCGCGCTTGATTGCGCTAACGGTGCTGCTTATAAATCTGCACCACTTGTATTTTCTGAATTGGGTGCGGATGTTGCCACTATGGGAGTTTCTCCAAATGGCGTGAATATCAATGAAAGAGTGGGAGCGCTTTATCCACAAGGGATCGCAGAGATGACCTTTCACGTAGGAGCACAAATCGGAATTGCGCTCGATGGTGATGCGGATCGTGTGGTGATTGTAGATGAAAAAGGCCAAGTGATTGATGGAGATACAGTGATTGGCTTGTGTGCAATTGAGCTTCAAAAACAGGGTAAATTACCCAATAATGCCATCGTGACCACTCAAATGTCGAACGTGGGATTAGAACTTGCTCTTGCTAAAGTAGGCATCAAAATGCACAGAGCAAATGTGGGTGATCGTTTTGTAGTTGAAAAAATGAAAGCCGAAAAACTAACCTTCGGCGGTGAACAATCCGGACACATGATTTTTTTAGATTCCAGCACCACCGGTGATGGAACTCTTGCGGCATTAAAAGTGATTGAACTCATGAGACGCACGGATAAACCGTTATCAGAATTAAAAAATCTGATCGAACTTTTTCCTCAAACACTTCTCAATCTTAAAGTGAAGACTAGAAAAGATTTAAATTTACTTCCCACTTATCTAAAAGCAGTGGAATCGGCAGAAAAAGAACTAGCCGGTAAGGGAAGAGTGTTTGTTCGTTATTCTGGCACTGAACCAAAGTTAAGAATTTTGGTGGAAGGTGTTCATCAGGAAACCAATGAAAGAATTGCTAAAAACATCGAAGAGGCCATCATCCATGACATCAAATAAAAAAAGTAAAAAACCTTCCACTTGGTTACTTCCTCGCTTAGGGGTGAATATTGATCACATTGCAACCCTTCGCCAGCTGCGAGGCACTCCTTATCCAAGTTTACTGGAGGCAGCACGCATCGTTGAAAAGGCTGGTGCAAAACAAATTACAGTTCATCTTCGTGAAGATCGCAGACACATTCAAGATCAAGATGTTTATGATTTGAAAAAACATCTCACCATTGATCTCAATCTTGAAATGTCGATGAGTGCAGAAATCGTTAAAATTGCCCATAAAGTAAAGCCAACATGGGTTTGTTTGGTTCCTGAAAAGCGTGAAGAAGTGACCACCGAGGGTGGTTTGGATGTAAAAAAATACCGCACTAAACTTTCTAAACTCATTTCAGATTTTCAAAAAAAGAAAATTCGCGTTTCTTTGTTTGTAGAGCCTGATGTGAAAGTAATTCAATTATCTTATGATTTGGGTGCGGATGCGGTGGAGTTACACACGGGCCGTTATTGTATGGCCATGCAAAAGGCATTTGGAGCCAAGAGTAAAGACATTGCACAAGCTGAATTTGAACGCATTCATGATTCTGCGGTGCTTGGAAAAAATTTAGGCTTACACGTACATGCAGGACACGGTTTTGATTTGATCAATGTACGCAAGATCATGGCTTTAGATTTAATTGAAGAATATAATATTGGTCATTTTATTGTATGTAGAGCTGCCATTGTTGGTTTAGATCAAGCAGTGAAAGAAATGTTAGGAGCAATTCAAGCACCATGAGTAGACTCAGAATTTGTAGCAATGAAGAAATGCGTTCCTTGGATAAAATTGCAGAAACAGAAATGGGCATTGGTCCGGTTTTGTTGATGGAAAATGCGGGTAGAGCGGCAACTGAAATTATTTTACGTGAATATCCTAAAGCAGGAATGAACGAAGAAATCCTTATTTTTGCTGGAAAAGGTAACAATGCGGGTGATGCATTTGTGGTTGCTCGACAATTGCTCGGCTTGGGTAGAAAAGTTCGAGTGTTTCATTTGGTCAAAGGCACGGAATACAAAGGTGCGACTGCTGAAAATTTTAAAATCCTGACCAAAATGAAAGCGCGTCTGGTTCAGGTTTCTGAATCCCAGGAATTAGAAGCTTTTTTTGATCAAGCTCGTGGTCCTTATTTGGCGATTGATGGAATCATTGGTACCGGTTTAAAAGGAAATTTAGAAGGTCATTTTTTTGAAGTGGTGGAGCTCATCAATCAATATGTGAATCAAGTGGTGAGTTTAGATATTCCTACTGGTGTGAGTGGGGATTCAGGATTAGTGCAAGGAATCGCGATCGAAGCCGCTCTTACGATTTCTTTTGGATTTCCTCGCCTCGGACATTTTCTTCCTCCAGGTGCTAATTTCCGCGGAAAACTAGTGAATGTGGATATTTCGCTTCCTCATCGTTTTTCAAAAGAGGGTGATAAATTTTTATTGAGAGCAAAAGCGGTTGCTCATAAAATTGCAAAAAAATATGGTCGTGAAGATCGTTACGCTCATAAAAATGATTTCGGACACGTGCTCATGCTCGGTGGATCTCCAGGTCGTACCGGTGCAATTGCGATGGCTTCTCTTGCTGCTCTTCGAATGGGAGCGGGTTTGGTGACGGTGGGTACTTGGAAGAGTGCGATGGCAGAATTGATCACTCGATTACCAGTGGAAGCGATGACCATGACGATCGCCGATCAAGAATCCAATTACGATCAATACTCAAAACAAATTAAAATGTTTAGCGCGGTGGTGATTGGTCCTGGTTTGGGAGTGTCTCCTGAATCAAAAGCGATGATTGAATGGTTACTGAAAAATTACCAAGGTCCGGTGGTGATTGATGCCGATGCACTCAATATTATTGCAGAACATGCACTCCATTCTTTGTGTATTCATCGTAAGACTCCAACCGTACTCACGCCTCATCCGGGCGAAATGGCTCGTTTAATTCAAAAAGATAAAGAATATGTAGTTCAAAATCCGATTGAATCCTTGAATGAATGCATTGAACGCACGAACGCGGTAGTGATGTTAAAGGGTGCTGCAACGTTAATTTCTTCTCCGGAAGAAGTGATGTACCTCAATCATTTTCCAAATTCTGGAATGGCGACCGCAGGAAGTGGCGATGTGCTTGCTGGAATGATCGGTGGATTACTTGCTCAAGGAATGCCGGGATTTGATGCTGCTCAAACAGGAGTGTATCTCCACAGTTTATCGGGTTCTAAAGCCGCATCGAAATTGAGTCCGCGAGGAATGATTGCTACCGACATCATTAAAAATATTCCACTCGCTTATCGTGAATTGCATAAAAAATATGATGAAGAAGAAGAGCCTCGCATGGCTCAATTGCTCTGAAGAGCAGTTAAAATCTAAAATTCAAGAATGGATGAAACTACAACCATCAAACCTTAAAAATACGATTGTGTTTTTAGAGGGTGAAATGGGTGCGGGTAAATCTACTTTTGCTCGAATACTCCTTTCTGAATTGGTTTCAGATTTTTCGAGTCATGGGAGTCCTACTTTTCCCTTGGTTCAGGAATATCGAGCGAGCCTGGGATTTCCTATTTATCACATCGATCTTTACCGTTTGAAAAATGAGGGTGAGCTTGAGGATTCTGGTATACTCCACCAGATCGAAGAACAGGGGGCACTAGCACTAGTGGAGTGGCCAAATCAGTTTAAAAGCACTTTCTCTTATTGGAAAGATCCTTCGCGCCAGCGTGCGAAGCAAGTGTTTGAAATTTCGATTGAAAATGGAATTGATGAAAATCTAAGGCATTATAAGATCGCGTCAATTTGAGACTTTATTGCTTTGTGTTAGGTCTAAAAACCGTTTATATCCACACAATATAGTGTGTCCTCACAATTCGACATACTACTAATTGACATTCCCTCGAACCAACCTCTACCCTTAGAGAAAGACGATTTACGTATCAACAGGGAGAAAACGACAAATGGAAGTTGTTAAAAGAGATGGTTCGAAGGAAGAAGTTAGAATTGAAAAAATCTTGCACGCAGTTAATCGTGCTTGTCGTGGGCTTGATAATGTAGAGCCAATCGAAATTGCAAAACGCACGATCAGTGGTTTACATCAAGGAAGTACCACTGAAGAACTAGATGAACTTTCGATCTCAAATGCGGTGATGCTCATGGCGGAAGAGCCAAATTACTCAAAAGTAGCAGCACGCATGCTTTCCGATAGCATTCGTAAAGAAGTGGGCCAAGACACCGCTTTTCGTGATTTTATTAAAAATGCACTCGAAAACGGATTGCTCGGTACCCAAGTGTTTGAATTGGCGGGAACCGACTACCAAACTTTGGAATACGCGATTCGCCACGAACGCGATGATCTTTTTGAATACTTCGGATTAAAAACGGTGGGCGATCGTTATTTACTCCGTCATCCAACCACTCGTAAATTAATCGAACGTCCTCAATGGATGTGGATGCGTGTGTCTCTTGGTTTATCTAAAACAGTGGCAGAAGCAATTGAGCTTTACGATATCGTGAGCCAGTTTTTGTACACTCCAGCAACACCAACACTTTTCAACTCAGGAACAAAACATCCACAAATGAGCTCATGTTATTTGCTCACCGTTGCAGAAGATAGTTTAGATGGAATTTATAAATCCATTGCAGATTGTGCGAAACTTTCTAAATTTTCTGGTGGGATCGGCATCGATTGGACCTCCGTTCGTGCTTCCGGTTCATTAATCAAAGGAACCAATGGCCTCAGTAACGGAATCATTCCGTTTTTGAAAGTTTTTGATTCTTCTGTGCACGCAGTAAATCAAGGTGGAAAACGTAAAGGTGCAGCGGCAGTTTATCTTGAGCCTTGGCATGCAGATATCGAATCATTCTTGGATTTGCGCAATAACACAGGCGCCGATGAAAGACGCACTCACAATTTGAATCTTGCCCTTTGGGTTCCTGATCTATTCATGAAACGGGTAGAACTGGATCAACAATGGAGTTTATTTTCTCCAAGCGATACCCCTGAACTGACGAACAGTTTTGGTGAATCTTTTGATGCTTACTACACTCAATATGAAGCTGAAGGCAAAGCACTCAGACAAATTCCTGCCCGCACTCTTTATGCGCGCATGATGCAAACTTTGGCTGAAACCGGCAATGGATGGATGTGTTTTAAAGATAAAGCTAATGCACGTTCCGCTCAAACAGGTGCGCTCAATAACGTGATTCACAGTTCAAATCTTTGCACTGAAATTTTGGAAGTGACTGATTCTTCACAAACGGCTGTTTGTAATTTGGGAAGCATCAATCTTTCTTCTTATGTGACTGCTGCAGGCAAATTTGATTTTGATAAATTAAAAATGGTGACTAAAACGGCGACCAAGTTTTTGGATCGGGTAGTGGATCGCAATTTTTATCCTACAACAGAAGCGAGCTCTTCAAACAACAAATGGCGCCCAGTAGGTTTGGGAATCATGGGTTTACAAGATGCACTCTTTAAAATGAGAATTCCTTTTGCAACTGCAGAAGCAAAAACCATTTCATCTCAAATCTCTGAAACCATCTATTACTATGCATTAGAGGCAAGTATGGAACTAGCGGATCAATACGGTTCATTTGAAACTTTTAAAGAGTCTCGTTACGCTCAAGGGGATCTTCAGTTTCAACTCGCTAAACTTCATCAAGCTGCAATGCCAGAATCTCATTTTGATTGGGAAAAGATGGCAAAAGAAGTTCAAAAACGCGGGCTTCGCAATAGTCTTTTGATTGCGATTGCACCTACCGCAACCATTGCTTCTATTATGGGAAGTTATGAAAGCATTGAGCCTCAAATTGCCAACGTTTTCAAACGTGAAACCATGAGTGGTGAATTTCTTCAAGTGAATCGCTACTTGGTTGCTGATTTGAAAAAAATTGGGCTTTGGAGTGCAGAAATGCGTTCAAAAATCATCTCTGCTGAAGGATCAATTCAAAACATTTCTGAAATTCCATTAGAGATGAAAGAATTATACAAAACAGTTTGGGAGATTCCTCAAAAGGAATTGATCGATATGGCTGTATTGCGTTCCACTTTTGTTTGCCAATCACAATCTTTGAATCTTTTCATTGAAGATCCAAACATTGGTAAACTTTCTTCCATGTATATGTATGCATGGAAACAAGGGGTGAAAACCACTTATTATCTTCGTTCACGTTCAAAAACTAGAATCACTAAAACTACAATTGAGATTCCTTCTACTGAAGCGGTGACTTGCTCTTTAGAGAATCCAGAAAGTTGCGAGGCTTGCCAATGATTTTAAATCCAGAACTTGATTTAACTCTTAGACCAATGAAGTACCCACAGTTTTTCCACATGTACAAAAATTCGATCAAGAATATTTGGACCACTGAGGAAATTGATTTCTCTGTTGATTTTCAACATTTGAGAGATCGTTTGACGCCGCAAGAAGCTCACTTGATTAAAAGGTTAGTGGCTTTTTTTGCAACTGCCGATAATATTGTGGCCCATAATTTGGTTTTGAATTTCTATAAGCACATCAATTCACCAGAGTTTCGGATGTTCTTGGGAAAACAACTTTTTGATGAAATGTTACACGTTGAAACCTATCTGCTTTTAGTGGATAGATACATTCCAGATGCGGAAGA
>CANBTI010000005.1 GCA_947372355.1 Bdellovibrionales bacterium
TTTTGCAGATCACTGGTTTTGATCGAACGAACGAGTTTTTCGTATTCTTTGAACGACAGATCTTTTTTATAAAAAAGCTCGGAAGTGGAAACGGTCATCATTCGTGATTCAGAGCTCTCCAGTGATAATTGGAACGAGTAAATCAAACTATCTTTAATGCGCGCGAGATCGGCATTGGGCACACCGTCACGAGCCACCTTTTTAAATTCTCTTTCAATCACCTTGATGGAATCTAAGATCTTATCCGGTTGCACGCCTGCATAAACAATAAATAGAGATGCATCTAAAAAATGAACCGCATTCGCATACACAGAATAAGCCCATCCTTTTTTTTCACGAATCTGATCAAACAAAACAGAGCTCATCCCGCCACCTAAATATTGCTGAAGCATGATCGATGTCACTCGATCTTTCGAACCTTGAACTGGAGCAGGAATTCCATAAAGTAAATGGGCTTGCTCCGTATTGGAATTGATCCAGTTAAAACCAGATTCAGTTTTCGAAGGAGGATCCACACCCCACTGCGCTTTTCTTTGAGGTTTTTTACGATTCGGCCAAGGTTTCGCTCCCAAATCAGCAA
Source organism: Bdellovibrionales bacterium (assembly GCA_947372355.1). Taxonomy (GTDB): domain Bacteria; phylum Bdellovibrionota; class UBA1018; order UBA1018; family CAIMNF01; genus CAIMNF01. Next base: position 581 of record CANBTI010000005.1, read on the forward strand.
ACTGTTTTTTTGCGCGTTCAAAACTCACTGCCCCCGAAATCGCTAAAACCATATTTTCTGGGCGATAATGTTGATAGAAAAAATTAAAAAGTTTTTTGCGAGTTACCGCAGTGATGCTTTCTTTACTACCAAGAATTTGCCGAGCAAGCGGATGTTTTCCAAAATATTTTGCTAAATACTGATCAAAGCATTCTTCTTCGGGAGTTTCCTTCACCATTGCAATTTCTTGCAAAATCACTTGGCGTTCTTTCTCTACTTCTTTTGCAGCAAACAAAGGCTGATATAAAATTTCTTTTAAAAGATTGGAACCCAATTCCAATTCACGCGCTGGAAGATAAAAATGAAAACAAGTATGCTCACGACTCGTGAATGCATTAAAATCCCCACCCACTCGATCCACCGCTTTTGAGATATCTAAAGCTCCGCGTTTCTTTCCACCCTTAAAAACCATGTGCTCTAGAAAATGGGAGAGTCCGGATGAGTCTAGGTCTTCATTTCTGGTTCCCGTTTTAACCCATGCACCAATGGCGATCGACATTAACTGCGGTGCTTCATCCACAATGAGGGTGAGCCCATTAGGATAAATGATTTTTTTTACAACCTGGTTCACTGGATTATTCACAGAAGTGTGCCCAACCTTCATTCTATATGATAGAGAATAACAATGGCAAAAAGCACCAAAAAAAAATCCAATTCGGATGAAGTTTTGCCAGTCCTCTATGAGCCGCAAAAGTCTGATCAATTAGTCAAAGCGAGCGATCCCCTCAAACGTTACATGCAAGAGATCAAGAACTCTCCTACCCTCACCGAGGAGCAGGAAGCTAATTTGGCCATGCGCATGCATGAAAAAGGGGATGTCCAGGCAGCTAAAATGCTGGTTTCCGCAAATCTTAAAAACGTAGTGCGGATCGCCTACGAATATCGCTCGATGTACCACAATCTTCTCGATCTCATTCAAGAAGGAAACATCGGTTTAATGAAGGCCGTATCTAAGTTTGATCCCAACAAAGGGGCTCGTCTCGGCTACTATGCTACGTGGTGGATTCGCTCCTATATATTGAAGTACTTACTCGATAACTTCAGACTCGTTCGAGTGGGCACGACTCAAGCTCAAAAGCGCTTGTTTTATCATTTAATGAGGGAAAAACAGCGTTTAGAAGCTCAGGGAATTCCAGCAGCGGCCGCCCTACTTGCCCATAATCTCAATGTGAATGAAAAAGACGTCGTAGAGATGCAACAGCGCCTACTGAGTTCAAAGGCAGAGGTTTCAATTGATGCCCCAACCTCTACAGGTGAACAAAACCATTCTCTTCTTAATTCTTTATTTGATTCAAGAGAAGGTGCGGAACAGGCGCTCGAGCGGGATGAATGGTTACAAATTCTTTCAAAGGAACTTCCGAGTTTTCAGAGAGAGCTGAATGATAAGGAGAAAATGGTGCTCAATACCCGTCTCCTTGCAGAAGAGCCTAAAACCCTGCAAGAAGTGGCCGATGAATTCGGATTAACACGGGAGCGGGTGCGGCAAATAGAGACAAAGTTGATCGAAAAGCTCAGAAAAAAATTGGAACCTTACTTGAATTTGAAATAAGCGGTCGTAAAAACCTACTTTACACCCATAATTGATTCGTGTTACCCAATTTAGACTAAAATAAAAATGAAATAAGGAACTCCATACATGCAAATGGGAACGACTCGCAAAACAGAAGCGAAAGAAAAAATAGCACAAATCGTAAAAGCTTTCGGTAAAACCGAAACTAACACTGGATCTACTGAATCACAGATCGCTTTGATCACTGATCGTATTAATTCACTTCATCCACACTTTGAAAAACATAAAAAAGACAACCACTCTCGTCGTGGTCTTTTAAAACTTGTAGGCCAACGCCGTAAGCTTTTGAAGTATCTTCAAGCTAAAGATGAAGGCAGCTACAAACAAATTCTAGTGAAACTAGAACTTCGTAAATAATTTTAAATCTTATTTCGAGGCACGTGTACTTGACGCTCAACCTAGCGGTTGAAGCAACTCCGAAAGGAATATCAAGTCACTGTGCCTCGATTAGTTTTATCTATACGCCATAGGTGTATCTACAACTTACCAAACATCATCACCTAATACAGGTGACCATCATTTAAAGGAAAACATTATGAACATTCAAACTGTCAGCATGGAACTCGGCGGAAAAAAACTTACGCTTGAAACCGGCAAAATGGCAAAACAAGCAGATGCCTCTGTTTACGTTTCTTACGGCGATACTCGCGTACTCGTAACAGCTTGCTCTGCAAAAGATCCAAAACCAGGCATTGATTTCATGCCACTCACTGTTGAATACGCAGAACGTTTTTACGCTGCTGGAAAAATTCCTGGAAGTTTTCCTAAACGTGAAGGACGCCCAACTACAGAAGCAACTCTTGCTGCTCGTATGATTGATCGCCCGAATCGCCCACTTTTCCCTGAAGGCTATCATCACGATACACAAGTGATTGCTACCATCATGTCACTCGATCACGAAGGTGATGCAGAAGTGGCAGCATCGATTGGTGCAGGCGCAGCTCTTCATATTTCTAACATTCCATTCAATGGCCCAACTGCAATGGTAAAAATCGGACGCATCGGTGGCCAATACATCGTGAATCCAAGCTGGAAACAGCTCCAAGAAGAAAGCGATATGGAAATCGTTGTTTCTGGAACGAAGAACGCGATCATGATGGTAGAAGGAATGGCGAAAGAAGTTCCTGAAGATCAAGTTTTGGAAGCGATCTTAAAAGGCCACGAAGAAATTAAAAAAGTTTGCGCATTAATCGAAGACCTTCGCAAAAAAGCTGGAGTTGAAAAACGTGCTTTTACTCCTGTAGAAACCAATGCTGATCTATTGAAAAAAGTAGAGTCTCAAGCAAAAGAACTTCTAATTAAATCACTTAAAACTAAAGAAAAACAAGAACGTTATAAACTTGCTGGTGAAGCAAAAGAAAAAACTCTTGCTGCTCTCGTTCCAGCATCTTTAAAAGATTCTGATCCTACTGCCTATGCAACTCAATCAGGCGAAGTGAAACGTTACTTCGAACTTGTTCAATTCAACCTCATGCGTGAGATGATCTTAACTGATAAAATCCGCATCGATGGACGTAACTCTACTACGATTCGTAACATCACTGTTGAAGCTGGATTACTTCCAAAAGTTCACGGAAGTTCTCTCTTCACTCGTGGTGAAACTCAAGTACTTGCTGCAGTTACTTTGGGAACTGCGGATGATGAACAAATCATCGATAGCATTTACGTGAATACAATGAAGAAATTCATGCTTCACTACAATTTCCCTCCATACTCTGTAGGTGAAACTGGCCGTTTCGGCGGACAATCTCGTCGTGAAATTGGTCACGGTGCTTTGGCTGAACGTTCAATTGAAGCGATGATGCCGAAACACGAAGCATTCCCTTACACGATCCGTATCGTGTGTGAAACTCTTGAATCTAACGGTTCATCTTCTATGGGATCAGTTTGTTCTGCTTCCATGGCATTGATGGATGCCGGTGTTCCTTATCCAAAACCAGTTGCAGGAATTGCAATGGGATTAATCAAAGAAGGAAGTCGCATCGCGATTCTTTCCGATATCTTAGGTGATGAAGATCACTTAGGCGATATGGATTTCAAAGTTGCCGGAACTAAAGACGGGATCACTGGAATTCAAATGGATATTAAAATTGAAGGTGTAGATGGAAACATCATGAAAACCGCTCTTAGCCAAGCTAACCAAGGCCGTATTCATATTCTTGGTGAAATGTCTAAAGCGATCAGCACTGCACGTGATGATCTTAACGACAACGCTCCTCGCATTACTTCTATTAAAATTCCTACCGATCGTATCGGTGAGATCATTGGACCAAGCGGTAAAATGATTAAATCAATCGTTGCTGCTACTGGCGCGAAAGTGAATATTGATGACGATGGAACTTGTAACGTTTCTTCTTCTGATGGAGAAGCGGCGAAAAAAGCAATCGAGATGATTCGCAATATTTTAGCGGATGTTGAAGTTGGACAAGTTTACAAAGGTCTTGTGAAAAAAATCACTGACTTCGGAGCATTCGTTGGATTACTTCCAAACAAAGATGGATTACTCCATATTTCTGAAATTGATTACAAACGCATCAACAACGTTACCGATGTACTTAAAGAAGGTGATGAAGTGGAAGTGAAAGTTCTTGAAGTGGACAGCATGGGTAAGATTCGTCTTTCTCGTAAAGCACTTCTTCCAATTCCAGAAGGTTATGTACCACCTGCACCGCGTGAACCACGTCCTCAAGGCGACCGTGGTGACCGTGGCGGACGCGGCGGTCCACAAAGACCACGCAATTAGTCACAAATAATCCTCTATAATTATTACAAAAAGGAGCCAAATTGATACCAATTTGGCTCCTTTTTTATTTATTTCATATTTAATAAGTGCCTTAAATTTATATGCACTGCATCAAGTCGATGAAAAATCACATGATTTGTTTGCGTCAAAATTCTTATATTTATTTTGACTATTGTCTCGGATTTGTTCAGTTTGATATCAACCAAGGGGGTTATTTAAATGAAAAAGTTACTAACAGCATCAATTCTTACTATCGTTCTTCAAACTTCTGCGTACGCGCAATCCAGTTCAGCAGTGACTGCTCCAGCAGCATCTGCAAATGAAACGGGCGGACCGGCAGCTGCAACCAGCACTGCTGCTGCTCCTAAAAAATCACTCATCAACATTAAATATGTTGGTGTGTATGAAGGCCCGAACTTTACCTCTGATGGTAATAACATGCATGGCGACGATACCTCAGTGAGCAATCGTCCAACTCTTCAAGCTAACTTGGCTGATAACATCAATGCAGGTTTGCAAACTCGTATCAATACTGCTTTCACTAAAGATGGTATTAAAGCGGCAAATGAAACTTGGCGCTTATATGGAACTTTTAAAAACGTAGCATCTTACGGAATTTTGAGCTTAGACCTCATTCCACGCATCATGCTTCCAACTTCTAAAAGCAATCACAATAAAACCATGACTTTGAGTCCGGAATTAATCGCGGCAATTAACATCAATCCTAAAGATTCACGTTTTAGCTTAGACTACTCTCCACAAATGCTTGGCTATATTTATAGCGATAACAACGTTGCAACTGCAGCAAATGCAAAGTCTTTTATCCTATTACACAATATCGAAGGAACTTATCAATTAGGAGCTAGCTCTCAGCTTACTTTTGGTTGGTACCCTGAATACAACGTTGGAAAAACAACTAAATTCACTAACGACAGTAATGAAGTAGATGTTGGCGTGAACTTTGATGTTGCTAAAGGTTGGGCAATCAATCCATACGTAGGCATTGAACCAGTTGGATTAGGAAAAGACGGAGCAAGCGCTCTAAAAAGTATGGAAGCTGCTCTAGTGGTTTCTGGAACTTTCCTCTAATTCAAAAAATAGATCGTCAAATTTTAAACACTCGCTTGAAACAATTCAAGCGAGTGTTTTTTTTTGCTCTTTAGCTACGAGATGTTAACCTTAATCTATGTCGGAACATTGGTTTCTAGATCTAGACGGAGTTAGATCAGGACCTTACCAAACAAGTGAAGTCATGAGCTTGGTCGCTGAGGGAGAAATTCTTCCTCATCATCAAATTGCAACTGATCTAAAAAGTCAGAAGTGGATGACTATATTAGAATGGCGTCTCAATCAAAATAGAAATGCTGAACCGAAAAAAGAATTCATTCCTGAAAAAGTTTCAGAAACGCCTAAAACTCAACCAATTGTACCACCGGTAGAACCAATTGAATCTATTCAACTGGAAGAAAAAGAAGAGTTACAAAAATTTGTAAAAGAAGTTCGAACACCTCCACCGATTGCCTCAAAACCAAAAAGCAAACGGGATCCAATGGCAGAAATGTTTGATATCCTTCAAAACACAAAGCAAAAACGTGAAGTAAAATCACAACAGTCTCACGCTCAGGCACACTCACAATCTCAAGCAGCTCCCAAAAACCATGTTCCTAACATTGTAGAAAAAATACCGGCAACAAAAAGTAACTTAGGTAAAACTATTTTTATTGGTTTGATCATCACTATTTTTGGGTTTGCATTAGGACAACTGTTTCAACAAAAGAAATCTTCTGATTCTTTAACCGCCGATACTCAAAATATCTCAAAAACAGTAACCACAACTCCCTCTACACCAGCCCCTGTAAGCACGCCGGAACAAATGGGCACCGTGGATCGCAGTACTGAAAAAATGACCATTCGAGCACAAGTGCCTGTACAAGCTGCAGCCACCCCGAGTCCTACTCCTGAACACACGAAAGACATTCAGGAACTCAGAGATCTCAAAAAAGAGTTATTGGAGCTAAAGGCTTTAAAAGAGGAAATGCACAATAATAACGACTCTGGTCATATGGGCAATACTCCAAGATCTAGTGATTCAAATCCTGAAGTTGATTTAAACGCTGAAGATGCCCCAGTGGACTCAAACGGTAATCCAGTAAATCCATCAAACGACGTTCATTATTAACGCAAAGCACGTTGACGATCTTCTCAACTCTTGAGAAACCTTTATGACATGTTAATTAGTTTTGAAGGAACAGAAGGCTGTGGAAAATCCACCCTGATCCGAAATCTTTTAAAAAAATTGGGCAAAGCGAAAATCAAGGCGATCGCCACACGTGAGCCAGGTGGATCACCTGTTGCCGAAAAAATTCGCGAAATCATTTTAAACAATGAAATGGATCCCCTCACCGAGCTTTTTTTATATGAATCCGCTCGTGCAGAACATTTTGAGAAAATAATTGCTCCTGCACTCAAAACGAAAAAAATCGTACTCTGTGATCGATTCATAGATTCCACCATTGCCTATCAGGGCTTTGCGCGTGGATTAAAACTTCCGATGATTGAAACCTTAAATAAATTGGCAACTCATCATCGCGCACCAGATCTGACTTTCTTCCTAGATCTTCCAGTCGAAGAAGGACTTGCACGAGCTACCGATCCCAATAAATTTGAAAAAGCAGGAATTGAATTTCAGAAAAAGGTTCGTAAAGGATTTTTGTACTCGATTAAAAAAAATAAAAAACGTTGGAAAGTGATCTCCGTAAAAAACAAAACTCCAGATGAAGTGACTGAAGAAGTTTTTCAAATCATTGTGAAAAAATTATGAAGTCCACCCTTCCTATTGCTCCAGCAATTTTATCCGCGCATGAAGATAAGTTTATCAACTTGATCGAAAAATATGAGCGCCAACAAAAAATTCATCCCACACTTTTAATCACTGGTTTAGATGGAGTTGGTAAAAGAAGTATGGTTCTTCAATTGATTCAAAAACTTTTTTGTGATCAACCTGGAAAATCGTTGGAAGCTTGTGGAAATTGTAAATCCTGTAAACGGGCACTTTCTAGTCAGTGGCTTGATCTTTATTGGTTAGAACCCGAAACCGGTGATGATGATACAAAACTTGGAACCCACAAGATTGAAGCATTTCGTGAATTAAAAACAAAAATGGGTCTTGGTCCGATGGAAGAGCCGTTTAAGGTGGTGGTGATTACCAATGCCGATCGAATGACCCTTCAGGCGGCAAATTCAATTCTTAAAACTTTAGAAGAACCACCAGCGAATTGGATTTTTATTCTTACGGCAACTGATGCATCTCGCTTATTACCCACTATCCTCTCCAGATGCATGGAAATAAAATTGCGTCCTCTTGAATCAAGAGAGGTTTATACTATTTTACAGCAGATCCAAGGTGCAGAATTTCAATCGTCTAAAGCAAGATTTGCTTCCCGCGCCTCTGAAGGAAGTATCTCCAGAGCACAATACTTTATGGAGGATGAAACCTGGAAAGTGCGCGATCAACTTCTGGGGTTTTTAAGTAATCCAGCATCCGAATGGATGAAGCTCATTGAACAACTCTCTAGTAGCCAAAGAGCGCTTCAATTGAGCTTAGATATTATTGAATCTTTATTCATGGATTTATTAAAATCCTCTATTGAATCAGATTACGCTTGGGTTAATGAAGATCAAAAAGAGTTTCTACTTCAGTGGCAAGAATCAAAAAAAATATCCTCCCAAAAAATTGTTGAAGTACTCACGCAAATTGCTGAAAAACGCCCCTTCATTACCCTAACACTCAATTCTAAATTACTCGCTCAAGAGAGTCTCATCCCCATTTTAGGAATGTTATGATTGAGCTAAAAGACATTGAAGTTAAATTCAAAGAACGAATGATTTTTGAGTGTGTGAATCTTCATGTTCAAGCAAAAACCTCATTAGCGATTATTGGTCCTTCTGGATCTGGAAAAAGCGTTTTACTAAAGTTGATTGCAGGATTGATTTGGCCCAGCCATGGTGAGGTAAAAGTAAATTCAGAAAAAGTGAGCATGCTTTTTCAAAAGAATGCTCTTTTTGATTCTTATACACTTCTAGAAAACTTGCTTGTTCCACTGGCAGAAACTATTGGAATCCATGGTGAAGAAGCAATTGAAAGATCGATGGTAATGTTAACGGCCGTGGGTTTGGATCAATCAGCAAAGCTTTATCCAGATGAAATCTCCGGAGGAATGCAAAAGCGTCTGGGGATTGCTCGTGCACTCATCATTGAACCAGAAGTGATTTTATACGATGAACCAACAGCAGGATTAGATCCTATCACCTCTCGTTCGATTGCCGATTTGATGATTAAGCTTCAAGAAATGAATAAAACCACCATGGTAATGGTGACCAATGATTTACAACGTGCCTATCAAGTTGCGGATCTCATCGCATTTTGTGATCACAAAAACATTAATGTGATCGGCACCCCTGAAGAATTAAAAAACACAAATGATACAGAACTGAGAAGATTCATCTACTCCAATGCATTGGGGAGTAATTCATGAGTATTCGATTTGATCATGTTTCAAAAAAGTTTGGTCCCAAACAAATTTTAGATGATGTTTCATTCGAAGTGAAGCGTGGGGAAATTCTATTTATTTTAGGTAAAAGCGGGATGGGTAAATCAGTAACCCTAAAACACATCATTGGTGTATTTGCTCCCGACGCCGGAAATATCTTTGTGGATGATTATGAAGTGAGTGCGATGAACACTCGCGAGAGAATAGACGAACTCACCCTTGTTCGCCAGCGCTGCGGAATGGTATTCCAGCATCCTGCACTACTAGATTCACTCACCAATTATGAAAACATTGCTTTCGGCTTAAGATCTCAGCAGTATCAGAAAAAAATTGGTAAAAAATTAAGTGAAGATGAAATTCACGAACTCGTTTTAGAAAAATTATCTCTCGTGCATTTAGATCAAGAGATTCTCTCCCTCTTCCCTCATGAAGTTTCATACGGCGTTCAAAAGCGGGTTTCGATGGCTAGAACTTTAGCCCCAGGTCCTGAATATTTGTTATTTGATGAACCCACCACTGGATTAGATCCTCTCAGTACTAGTTCTATTAATGAATTAATCTTTGAGCTTTCTAGAAAACTAAAAGTAACCAGCATCATCGTTTCTCACGATATGGCCTGTGCACTTTCCATAGCAGATCAAATTTTATTCTTAGATCAAGGAAAAATTTTACTCATCGCCCCTCCCAAAGATGTTGTGAATAGCACCATTCCATTGGTTCAAGATTTCTTTAAAGAAACGATGGCCCTGCTTCCTCCTAATTGGAGCATTAAAACATGAGTATAGAATCAAGAGTTACGGATGCAATGGAAGGCACTACTCACACTTTGCAATCAGTGATTTCAAAGTCTGTCAGTGTAGTCGTTCATACCCTTGAAGAACTGGGAAGCGGTTGGATCTTTTTCCTACGGGTGATGCGCACTTATCGAAAAACATCTGGATATAAAGATGCCATTATCGAGCAAATTGCCGAAGTTTCTACACGGACGATTTCTACTGTTATCTTTGCAGGATTATTTGTGGGAGCAATTTTAGTCCTTCAATTTGATGTGATGCTCAAACGTTTTGATGCTGAAACACTTTTGGGTGGTCTCAATACTTCAGCCACCATCCGTGAAATTGGTCCCATGATCATTTCATTTTTGCTCGCTGGAAAAATTGGTGCTTACACCACTGCTGAACTTGCCAACATGCGCGTGACTGAACAAATTGATGCGGTTGAAAGTTTGGGTGTTAGTCCGATTCAATATTTAATCATACCCAGATTTATTGCAATTGTACTTTCATCCGTAGTACTCCTTGCGATCGGTTTATCGGTGAGTGTGCTAGGATCTATTTTTGTAGCGCAATACTTTTGCGGAATGAATATGTATCAATACATTGCTTCAATTCCTAGATTTGCTGGAGCATGGACCATTTTCGAAGGGCTAGTTCGTTCCATTATTTTTAGTACTATCGTAGCAAATGTTTCTACTCACAAAGGCTACTCTGCAACCGGAGGGGCTCGCGGTGTAGGTAGAGCGGTAACCCAATCGGCAATTTATATTAACGTTTACATTGTGGTTGCCAATTTCATTTCCTCTTCTTTATTAGAGTGGATTCATGACCTTTTCTTTTGGGCCAAAAACATTGTGGAAAGGTTAATTTTCTAATGGGATTAGATATTTTTAACCGTCATCTGCGTACCCTTTACCTTGCAATTCAGTTGTTGAAAAAAATGTTCCATCAACTTTCACGTGGACCGCATCGTAAATTAGAATTTTTTAATCAAATGGAAATCATTGGTGTGGGGAGTTTACCCATCATCAGTATTGCCACCGGATTCACAGGCCTGGTGATGACCAGTGAAATTGCTTGGCACATGGATTTTGCACTCAGCAATGTTTCTATGATTCCAGGTTTTACAGGCCAATTTGTGGTGAGAGAACTGGGAATCGCGGTTCCTGCATTACTCATGGTTTCAAAGGTGGGAGCTTCTCTCACTGCTGAACTTGCCAGTATGCGAATCACCGAGCAATTGGATGCATTTAAATTATTAAAAATTGATGTCGTCTCTTATCATATTTTCCCTAGATGGGCGGCATGCACAATTTCTACTGTATGCTTAACCCTGATTTCTATTGCGATCACGATCATCATTGCCATGATTACCGCAGTAACTAAGTATCATTTTAATTCTCAGGAATATTTCAACACTTTGGCTCAATTCATCAATTCCATGGATTTGCTCTGTGCTGTAACAAAATCTGCTATTTTTGGGATGGTCATTCCCCCGATTGCCTGTGCATACGCTTTAAAATGCGAAGGCGGCGCACAAGGCGTAGGACAAGCCACTACCGATGCAGTGGTAACCTGCACTTTGGCCGTGATCACGCTGGATTTCATTTTGACCGCAATTTTTAGTGCGCTTCTCTAAATTCAGGGATAAACTTTTCTCAAATGAAATGGACAAACGAAGCCAAGGTTGGCGCATTAGTCACCAGTACAGTAGTCATCGCGTTAGGATTTGCATGGCTTCTCGGATTTAAAAATCCGTTCTTAGATCAAAATTATTTTTATGTTTCTTATAATTTCGCAGGGGGCATTGAACTTGGCTCTCATGTTAGATTATCAGGAATCAAAGTTGGAAAAGTGGAAGAGATTGAATTCTTTGCGCCATCTCCAAACCAACAAGTATCAATGAAGGAACCTGGCAGTGCCGATACTGATCCAGGCTTAGCCTACACACCCGTTCGTTTAAAAATTTCAGTGAGAAAAGCAGCTCTTCCTGGAATCAGAAAAAATTCACACTTCTACATCAATCTCGCTGGCTTGATTGGCGAGCGTTATATTGAAATCACACCAGGCTCCATCGACTCTGCTCAATTGCATCCTGGAGATATGGTTGCAGGTGTGGATCCTCCTCGTATCGATCAACTCATTTCTCAAAGTTTCAACTTGGCTGGAAAAATTCAAGATCTGATTGAGAAAAACAAAGGTGATATTACTAAATCGATCGAACTTCTTTATAAATTAAGTAACAACTTAAATAAAACTTTAGAAAAAATTGATCAAAGTAAAATCTTATCTAGAGATCTTGCTTCCTTGATCACTAACCTAATGGAAATGACTAACGATCTAAGAGAAGTCACCAAAAACACCCGCACTACCGAAGGACAAAAAACACTTAAGCTTTTGCACGATATCTTATGGCGTTTAGAGCCTCTTGATTCTGATCGAATTAAGCAGTTCCTTCAAAAAGACGGCGTAAAAGTTAAAATTTTCTAGTATTAAGAGGTTTAAAAATGAAGTCCCCATTTGAATTTTATAAAAAACAACTTCCCATCCTTTTGGTTCTACTCGCGGTAATTTTGGGAATTCGCTCTTCCATTATTGAGCCTTTTCGAATTCCAACACGCTCCATGCTTCCTGGTTTGATCACCGGAGATTTTTTATTCGCTGATAAAATGCATTATGGATTCCATGTTCCATTTACTGATACATTTGGATCTCCCGTCTATTTGAACCAAACCAAAAAGCCAAACCGTGGAGATATTATTATTTTCACACCGCCAGAAGCAGGACAAGAAAGCTTGTACATCAAACGCGTTGCTGGCCTACCTGGTGATCGCATTCGTTTTGATGGTAAAAATGTAGTGATCAATGGCAAAACATTGAGTAAAATCGAACTCACCGGTGTTGATCGTGATCAGGTTCTAAATATGAAGGGCTTTGATCCTGAAGCTCGTTATGAAAAAAGCAAACTTCATGTATTTAAAGAAACTCTCATGACCAAAGATCAAGGTGGAGTTGAAAAAAACTATCTCGTACTTGAGGATGATAGTTTTGAAAATACCAACTCTTCTCAAGAGTTCAACATACCTGAAGATCATTATTTCGTACTCGGGGATAATCGTGATGATACCCGCGATAGTCGTGTTTTTGGGGTGATTTCATTCAGTTCCATTCGTGCAAAAGCACTCGTGATCTGGTTCTCATGGTCTTTCCAGCTCGATCGTATTGGAAAAATGATCAACTAATTTCTAAATGCTTTTTGAATTACGAGTCCATCTTTAACTCCGATGAATTCAAATTCCACTCTTCTATTTTTTGCCCAGGCTGCTTTATTGTGAGCTTTTGATATTGGTCGATTAGGACCATAACCAACAGCCTTAATTTTATTGATCGGAGCTCCACCTTCGCCCAACAGTTGGCGAACAGTATCCGCGCGAGCTTTAGAAAGTTTTAAATTATAAGCCTTTTTACCTTGCTCATCGGTATGCCCGGAAACGATCATTCGATCCCAACTATTCTTTTGTTCACCTAAAAATCTTCCAATTTCCTTCACACGATCTTGGTTGTATTTCGGTAAACGAGCACTATCACTTTCAAATGGTAATGTATTTAAATCCAAGGTCATGACCATTTTTTCTTGAGGACCAGCTAACACCGGTGCTGGAGTTTCAATCGGTGCCGGTGTGCTCATCACTTCTGGTTCTGGTTCAGCAATGACTGGTGGTTCTGGAGTGGGTTCAGGGGTTGCAACAGGCATTGGCTCTGGAGCTACTTGTTCCAAATCAGATTGCTTTAATTCTTCAACATATCTTGGCTTTTCCGGATTTCCTCCGGGAGAAAATCCGATTTGGAAAAATACTTGGAATAAATTTAGATTTCTTGCATCTATATTTAAATCAGTATTCCAACGAGCTCCTAAACGATATTTAGTGGGATCTTGATCATTCATCCACTCATAAATTAATTGAACCCCACCTAAAATTGCATTGTTGGGCGATGATGAAAAAATATCTGCATTTAATCCATTATCAGTTCCAAACCAATACTGTAACTCTGGACCAAACTGCCAATTTTGATTAATGCGATAACGAGGGGATAAATCTGCAAAAATAGTGCGGGTATAAACCTTAAGTTTATCATTAGTGGAATTTGTTCCCGAACTGGAAATAAAAGTAAACCCAAGACCACCATCGATGATCCATTTTTTAGAATAAAACGCTGCCAACCCTCTAATGCCAACTCCTAAACCACTTTTTGCCACATCCGTAGTGACGATAGATTCTGAATAACTTGCATATCCGAGATCAATCCCACCAAAGAGATAGAATTTTTTTTCGTTCCAAATTTCTTTAGGAGAATAATCAGAATTATATTGTTGATCACTATATTTTGAAGAATTTGATTTGACTGGAATCTTTTTTCCACGCACCGGCGCTGCATCCGCAAATAGGTTTATACCACTCAACAGCACTACACCTAGGCACCACAATTTTTTATTCTTCATTAACTATATAATAATTACTTAGTGAGCTCGTCGGCAAGAGCTTTTTCCAACATTGGAAACCATTCCGCGCCGTGATCTTGACGGCATAAGTACAGGGGTTGCCTTCTGCGGATGAAATCTTCCACCTTCATCACCATTTGGTTTCGAACCGAATATCTAAATTGCGCCTCTAACATTGGAAAACCATCAGGATCTTTCATCGTTTGATCACAAAAATCGAGGTGAATTTGATAAACATCAAGCGCCTCAGCTCCATAACGTTCATATAATTTTTCTGGAATGCTCCAGTCCTTACCTCTTGCCACTTCTCTTGCCCTTAAAATTGCAGCAGGAAGAGCTGCAGGAAATAGTGCTGAATCGGTTGCTGGATTGATTCTAGGCTGTCCACTCGTTGCAAAATCAACGATCTGTTCCGCCATTTTTCTAAAGGTAGTGTATTTTCCACCTGCCACAATGACAGAATCTCCTGGTCCATGATCAATCGTGTGTTCACGAGAAACTTTTTGAAGATTTTTTTCTCCTTCACTACTGTGCCCACGGTCTGGTCTCACGAGAGGTCTAATTCCGATGTAATGATTGATTACATCTTGATCGGTTAGTTTTAGCTCTGGAAAATATTTTGAAAGTAACTGGAGAAGATAGGTTTGATCGGTAGTGATATCCGCTTGATCGTCTTCTACTTTATCGGGATTAGCGGGAGCTGGTCCGTCGGTAGTTCCCACAATCGTAATGCCTGGTCCGTAATCAGGACGAGGGATTGCGAATGCAATTCTTCCATCTTCAATTTGCATGGTCACGGCACCGGGAAGAGGAAAACGTGCGAGTGAAAACACAAGGTGAGTTCCTCTGCTGGGAGCAAGCCATGATTCCCAAGAATCTTTACCTTGAACGAGGGTTTTACCCACTTCATCAGTCCACACGCCGGCACAAACGATTAATTTTTTAAATTTTACATTAATCGATTTTTCAGCCGTATTTCCAACTTTTTCAGCGGTCACGGTCATCGATGTGATTTTATTTTCAGAATTATATTCTGGTTTTTGAGCTTTCGTTCTGGAAACCACACAAGCTCCCAGGGATTGTGCTTTGGCTAGTACATCGATGGTAAGTGCATCATCCCACATGGAAGCATCGTAATATTTAAAACTGCAAATGAGTCCGTCTTTTTTCATTCCGGGAATCGTACGGATCGTTGTTCCTTTAGAAAGTTTTTGATGAAGAGCGGGCGCTCGAAAAGTTGAGAGCAAATCGTAAAACCACATCCCTGCACTCAACAAATATGATGAATGCGGACTATCTTCGTACACGGGCATATAAAATGGAAGCGGACGCACGAGATGCGGACAATTCTCAAGTAAGTAAGTGCGCTCATGAAGTGCTTCGAACACTAATCCGAATTCATAATTCTCAAGATAACGTAATCCACCGTGAATGAGCTTTGAACTTCGAGAAGATGTTCCTTGAGCAAAATCATCTTTCTCTACTAGCGCTACTTTATATCCGCGAGAAGCTGCATCCCAAGCCACTCCGGCTCCAGATATTCCCCCACCGACGACTAAAAAATCAAATTCTTCTGTTTCAAGACGTTTGAGATTTTCGTTGCGGGTTTTGAAGGAGAATTGAGTCATATTGGATCTTCCTATTTAGCTTTCACAACCATCACATTGAGTTCATGCAACTGAGCTGGTGAAACTTCAGATGGAGTTCCAGCCATGATATCGGTTCCTTTTTGTGTTTTAGGGAATGCCATCACATCGCGGATCGGGCCTACACCACAAAGAAGAGCCGCTAATCGTTCCACACCAAATGCGAGTCCTCCGTGGGGAGGCGTTCCGTATTGAAGCGCATCGAGGAAAAATCCAAATTTAGTTTTTGCTTCTTCAGGGGTGAGACCAAGAAGCTTAAACATTGCCGCTTGAACATCAGAACGATAAATCCTGAGTGAACCACCGCCTACTTCCACACCGTTTAGAACCATATCGTATGCAGAAGCCTCTAAATTATCCATGTTGCGGCTATTGATGAAATCATCAAAAAATTCCGGACGTGGTGAAGTGAAAGGATGATGGCAAGCAAAGTAGCGTCCTTCTTTATCATCAAACTCAAGGAGTGGAAAATTCACTACCCACAAGAATGCAAAGTTTTTTGCTTCTGGAGGAGGAATCACACCCAAACGCGCACCTACATCTAAACGAAGAGCGCCGAGCGCATCGTAAACCACTTTATTTTTATCAGCCACGATCATCACCAGAGATCCTGGTTTAAGCGATAAACGCGCTGTTAAAGCTGCTTTTTCTTCAGGAGTGAAAAATTTCGCTGCTGGAGATTGCATCTCTCCCTCAGGAGTGATTTTAATCCAGAGCAAACCCTTTGCACCATATTGGGAAACGTGTTTGGTCAAATCATCTAAATCTTTACGTGAAAACTTTTCCGCTTCACCGTGAACCACAATCCCGCGAACGGAACCCTTAATCCCACGAGCATTTGGAGCAAGTGCATTTGAGAACACTTGAAAAGTGGACGTAGCAAAAATATCCGAAAGATCTTGAAGCTCTAATCCGAAACGAACATCTGGTTTATCCACACCAAATCGATTCATGGCATCTTTATAAGCCATGCGAGGAAATGGAATTTGCACATCCACGTTCAGAATTTTTTTCCAAAGTTTTTGAATCATTCCTTCCAAAATTGGAAATAAAGATTCTTCATCTAAAAATGAAGTCTCAATATCAATTTGGGAAAACTCAGGCTGGCGATCCGCACGTAAATCTTCATCTCGGAAACAACGCGCTATTTGAAAATAACGATCCATTCCTGAGATCATGAGTAATTGCTTTAAGGTTTGAGGAGATTGAGGGAGTGCGTAAAATTCTCCAGGGCTCAATCTTGAAGGAACGATAAAATCGCGAGCGCCTTCGGGAGTGCTCTTATAAAGAATCGGTGTTTCCACTTCAATAAAGCTATTTTCGTCAAGATGTTGACGAACGATCTGCAGCATTTTATGACGCGTAATTAAGTTATTTTGAAGATAAGGACGGCGTAAGTCTAAATATCTGTATTGAAGACGCACTTGCTCTGCAACATCCACTTCATCTTCAATTGGAAACGGAGGGGTTTTAGCTTCAGATAGAATCACTAAATCGTGACAAGCAACTTCAATGGCACCAGTCGTTAACTTTGCGTTAGTCATACCATCCGGGCGGGCACGAACTTTACCCTTACACCAAAGTACATATTCAGAACGAAGCTTTTCTGAAAGTGAGAAAACGGCTGCGTCACTCATATGAGCTGGATCGAAGACAATTTGCGTTATTCCGTAACGATCACGAAGATCGATGAAGATGAGTCCGCCATGATCACGACGCTTTGCCACCCAACCACAAAGCATCACTTCTTGGTTCAATTGTTTGACTCCTAATTCACCGCAAGTATGTGATCGTTGTGTCTTTTTCATTGTCATAGGGAATACTCTACCGATTGACGAATAGCTTTACAACACTTACGGTTTAATAAAGTACTTTTTATGGAAAATTCTGAAACTAATCACGAATTCAATGTCGGCAACTTCAATTACCTCCGCAGTTTGAACGCGGATTACATTGATGAGATTTATTCGAAATACCTTGAGGACGCAGATTCTGTAGATCCCACTTGGAAATATTTTTTTGATGGCGTCTATCTGGGCGAAGCCACCGTTCGCGCAGAAAATGCAGCTGCCGCACCATCCACCGATTGGTTGGGCGAACTTAAAGTTTATCAACTCATCCAAGCTTACCGTGAGCAAGGACACTTGATTGCCAAACTCAATCCAATTTTTGAAAATCAAACCGCTCACGCTGAATTGGATTTGGAAACTTTCGCACTCACGAATGATGATCTTGAAAAAACTTTTACTTCTGCCCGTTTTTTAGGACTAGAAAACACCACCCTCTCCAACATCATCAGTTACTTGAAAAAAGTTTACTGTGGCTCCGTGGGTGTAGAAGTGAATCAAATTCAAAACTCAGAAGAACGCACTTGGATTGAAAAGAAAATTGAATCTTTGGATGGCAATTACTCTGTTTCCATTGTTGATAAAAAATTTATTTTAAATCGTCTTACTGCCAGCGAATCACTTGAGAAATTTATTCACACTCGCTATGTTGCACAAAAAAGATTTTCAATCGAAGGTGGAGAAGCCCTCATTCCAGCCCTGGATTGCGTGATTGAAACTGCAGCCCAGTTAGGCGCTGAAGAAATTGTAATGGGTATGGCCCATCGTGGACGCCTGAATGTACTCATCAATACTTTTAAGAAAAAACCGGAATACTTGTTTTCAGAGTTTGATGATAACTATCGCTTATCAACCGATCACGGTGAAGGCGATGTTAAATATCATAAAGGTTACTCACTGGATGCAGTGACTCGCCAAGGAAAAGAAGTCCATCTTTCTATGGGATTTAATCCCTCTCATCTAGAGTTCATTGATCCAGTCGTAGTGGGAATGTCGAAGGCCAAACAATTTCAACGCAAAGACACTGAAAAGAAAAAAGTGCTCACCATCATGATGCACGGTGATGCTGCGTTTGCGGGTCAAGGTGTGGTGTATGAAACTCTTCAAGCATCTCAATTAAAAAGTTACAGCGTAGGCGGTACGATTCACATCATCTCTAACAACCAAGTTGGTTTCACCACGAATCCTAGTGATGCGCGCTCAACTCGATACTGTTCTGATCTTGCTCGTATGTTGGATGCCCCAATTTTTCATGTGAATGGGGATGATCCTGAAGCACTTTGGCATGTGATTCAAATTGCCACTCAGTTTCGTTATCAATTCAACAAAGATGTTTTCATTGATATGATTTGTTACCGTAAATTCGGACACAATGAAGGCGATGAACCCTCTTTCACTCAACCCAATCTCTATAAATTAATTTCTTCACACTCCTCACCTCGTGAAGTTTATGCAAAACGTTTGATTGCCGAAAATATTTCATCTGAAAGTGATGTTCAAGCCGAATTGGATTCCGCCATGACTCCTCTCACTCAAGCACTTGAAAAAGTACGCGCTGAAAAACCTGAGCCCTATCATTCGGAATATCAGGGTAAACACTGGTCTAAACTTCATGCTGCTCATAGCGAAGATTTATTCAAAAAAGTGAACACTTCAGTTTCTGCAAATGATTTGATCACCACCACCAAAGCGATCAATCATTTTCCTTCCACAATTACCATTCACCCAAAACTTCAACGTATGTTTGATGCTCGCATTCAAACCGTTGAACAAGGTAAAGGAATTGATTGGGGAAATGCTGAAGTGCTTGCTTATGCAACACTCCTCAAAGAGGGCATCAATGTGCGCATGACCGGACAAGACGTTCAGCGCGGAACATTTACCCATCGTCACGCAGCTGTGACTGATTTTAATTCCAATCAAACTTACATTGCGATGAATGAACTTCATCCATCTGCAAAAATTGCTATTTATAACAGCCATCTTTCTGAAACGGCTGCAATGGGAATTGAGTTCGGATATTCAGTGACTGATCCAGATACCTTAGTGATCTGGGAAGCGCAGTTTGGAGATTTCGGTAATGGCGCACAAGTGATCATCGATCAATTCATCGCCACTTCTGAAAGCAAATGGCATCGCGCAAGTGGTCTCACTCTTTTACTTCCTCACGGTTTTGAAGGACAAGGCCCAGAACATTCTTCAGCGAGACTAGAACGCTTTTTGCAATTATGCGGTAAGGATAATATTTACGTAACTTACCCAACCACTCCAGCACAGATTTTTCATCTGTTACGTCGCCAAGTGAAACGTGATTTCCGTAAACCTCTCGTGGTGATGACTCCGAAGAGCTTGCTTCGTCATCCAAAAGCAATTTCAGACCTGAGTGATCTTTCTAACCAAGGCTTTCAAGAAGTTCTTGATGATGCTGGTGCAAACGCAAGTGAAATTAAACGCATCATGATTTGCTCTGGAAAAATTTATTATGATCTTTTAGAAGAACAAATTGCACGAAAATCAACCGATGTTGCAATCGTACGTTTAGAACAGCTTTACCCATGGCCAGAAGATCTGCTTGCTGCAACTCTTTCAAAATATTCAAATGCAAAAGAAATTTTTTGGATTCAAGAAGAACCAAGAAATATGGGCGCTTGGATGCACTTTCAAGGCATGTGGGGCGGAGCACTGGCAAACTTTGGATCTAGATTTCCAAAACTACGCCTAACTTATGTGGGACGTGAAGTTTGTGCGTCTCCAGCAGTGGGTTCAAAAAAATTACACGATAAAGAACAAAAAGAAATTATCTTAAGAGCATTTCAAGATTAAGCGGAAAGAAGAAAAAGGAAACAAAGATGAAACACAACATTCTTGCCCCCCTAGTTGGTGAATCCATCACTGAAGTGAGCATTCTCAAGTGGAATAAACAAAATGGCGAAGCAGTTAAAGCCGGAGAACAGATTTTAGAAATCGAATCTGATAAAGCGACGGTTGAAATTGTTGCCGAGCAAAGCGGCATTCTCAATATCTTAAAACAAGCGGGTGAACGCGTTTTGGTAAAATCCGTAATCGGAATGATTGATGATGCTGGAACAGCAACGGCAACATCATCTGGAGCAACAGTACCAGCTCCAGGAAAACCATCCACTCCCCCTCCTGCTCCATCAGCAGCAGCGCCAACTACTTCGACAGAGGGATTGAGTCCGGCGGTGAGAAAAGCGGTGGTTGAAAATAATGTAAATCCTGCTCAAGTAAAAGGAACGGGAAAAGATGGCCGCTTAACCAAGGGCGATGTATTTGCATTTTTAGCTGCAGGTGGTTCTTCACAAGTGAATGCGCAAGCACCTAAACCAAAAGATAAACAGGGCGATCGCCGTGTTCCAATGCCGATGATTCGTCAGCGCATTGCTGAAAGATTGGTATTTGCTCAACACACTGCTGCGATTTTATCTACTTTCAACGAAGTGGATATGAAACCAGTGATGGATGTACGCGCTCAACACAAAGATGCATTTGAGAAAAAATACGGCGTAAAACTTTCATTCATGAGTTTTTTCACTCGTGCTTGCACATTGGCATTGAAGCAAATTCCAGCAGTGAACGCTGAAATTCAAGGTAAAGATTTCTTATTCCATGATTATGCTGATATCGGCGTTGCCGTGGGAACCGATCGCGGACTCGTGGTACCAGTGGTTCGTGGTGCAGACAAACTCACTTTTGATGGTATTGAAAAAGCCATCGGTGAACTTGCTCTCAAGGCTCGGAACGGAAAACTTTCGATCAACGACATGAGCGGCGGAACCTTCACTATCTCTAATGGTGGAACTTATGGCTCCCTTCTCTCCACGCCTATTCTTAATCCTCCACAAAGCGGGATCTTAGGCATGCACAAGATTATGGATCGCGCAGTAGTGATCAATGGAAAGGTGGAAGTACGTCCGATGATGTATCTTGCTCTTTCTTATGACCACAGAATCATTGATGGTAAGGAAGCCGTAACCTTCCTCGTTACCGTTAAGGATTTATTAGAAAACCCTACAAAACTAGGATTGGATTTTTTATAAATGGAACAATTTGATTTGATCGTGATTGGTGCTGGTCCGGCGGGTTATGTTGCTGCAATTCGTGCTGCACAGCTTGGCATGAAAGTAGTTTGCATTGATAAGCGCCCAACACTGGGTGGAACTTGTTTAAATGTGGGCTGCATTCCTTCAAAAGCATTACTTGAATCGAGCGAACACTTTGCAACCGCTCAACACAAGTTCCAAAAACACGGCATTGAAGTATCAGGGCTAAAAATTAATCTTGAGCAAATGATCTCTCGTAAAAACGCTGTAGTGAAACAACTCACTACCGGTATTGCAGGATTATTCAAAAAAAATAAAATTGATTGGGCTCAAGGTTACGGAAAATTTACAGGCATCGAAGGTGATCAAAAAATAGTTGAAGTAGAAGGGGTGACAGGTAAACGCACTCTGAAAGCGCCTAAAGTTTTAATTGCAACCGGTTCAGAGCCTGTTGAACTACCTACACTTAAATTTGATGGCAAAAAAATCATTTCAAACGTGGAAGCATTAAACCTCAATCAAGTGCCAGATCACCTCGTAGTGGTAGGTGGTGGTGTAATTGGGCTTGAGCTTGGATCCGTATGGAAACGTCTTGGTTCAAAAGTAACCGTAGTGGAGTTCGCCGATAAACTCTTGCCTATGATTGATCAACAAGTGGCTGTGGAAGCGAAAAAATCTTTCATCAAGCAAGGTCTTGAGTTCAAACTCAATACCCAAGCATTGGGTGCAAAAGCTGCGGGAAATAAAATGCTGATTGAAGTGATAGACCGTGCTTCTCAAGCAAAAGAAAATATTGAATGCGACATTATTTTAGTGGCAACGGGTCGTCGTCCTTTTACGGATGGACTTGCACTCGATAAAGTTGGCTTAAAAGCAGATGATAAAGGCCGCATTGATATCAATGATCATTTCGAAACTTCTGTAAAAGGCGTTTACGCCGTGGGTG
Organism: Bdellovibrionales bacterium; assembly: GCA_947372355.1. Lineage (GTDB taxonomy): Bacteria > Bdellovibrionota > UBA1018 > UBA1018 > CAIMNF01 > CAIMNF01. Next base: position 23,260 of record CANBTI010000005.1, read on the forward strand.
ATGTGGTTCGCGGAATTATGCTCGCACACAAAGCGGAAGAAGAAGGAATTGCTGCAATAGAAATCATGGCTGGTCTTGCTGGGCACGTAAATTACAATGCAATTCCTAATGTGATTTACACTTGGCCAGAACTTGCTGCAGTAGGATCTACTGAAGAAGAACTAAAAGCTAAAGGAATTGAATACAAATCTGGAACTTTTCCATTTTTAGCCAACGGACGCGCCATCACCATGGATGAATCCGAAGGATTAGTGAAAGTGTTAGCGGATGCTAAAACAGATCGAGTGTTAGGTGTTCACATCTTCGGCCCAAGAGCCTCAGACATGATTGCAGAAGCGGCGACAGCGATGGAATACGGTGGATCAGCTGAAGACATCGCTCGTACTTGTCACGCTCATCCCACACTTTCAGAAACAATGAAGGAAGCGGCGCTCGCCGTGGGTGGACGAAAAATTCATATGTAATGGAGAGTTACTTATTCGTTGGTTTATAAATTTTATTTATACCAATCATAGAATCAGTGAACTCTAAATGATTAGTGGGAATCCATAAAAAATCAGGATGATCACTTCCATTGATCCATTCGCCACCAATAATATTATTTCTTGCATCTAAATCTAAAATATAGTCCATTTCAATTTTATCTGATTTGAAGTTCGGCGTTCCAACAACAGGATCCCAACTTGAATTTTCTAATTCATCTGTATAACGAAAAGTTCCATGCACTCGAAGTCCATGATCTCCATCCTCTGATTCTTCTGAGCCTAATATTTGAAAATCATAAGCATAAGCAGGCTGATTCCAAATTTCTTTACCAGGATCTCTTTCCACCACAAATGCTTTTTTCAATAATCCAAGCTGATTTGCTAATACTACATGCATCGCTCCAGGATTTATGTCTGAGCATGGACTCACCAAATCTACACCTCTACACTTCATACCAACCTGTCCCGTTCTAACTTTAAAATGAACAGCAGCAGCGAAAGACAACAATCCCTTCACATCCGAAGATCCGAAAGGCACGAGCACTCCATCAGGATTTGCCAAAATTACTGGGGCAGGTTCTGAATATTGAATTGCAGCAATAGACCAACCATCACAGATTCCATACCAATAAGCTGCTCTAGGATTACCATAGGATCGAACTTCATTATAAAGAGGATAATCATAATTACCCATGTATAGATCGTATTTTTCTGCTGGAGATAGCATCTTCAATTCTTCTAATGACATTTTTAATATTTGAGATTTTGAAAAGGGAATATAATAAAACCCATCATGATCAGGTGAATTCCATCGGTAATTGATACTCCCTTTATTCATAGGCCAAAAAGTTTCTGACCAGGGAGTGAGCGCAGTAGCGGCATGCAAAGGCAATTGATTTACATTATAATTATAATTCCTTTCTACATCCATATTAGCCGGATTGTTATAACCGTCCCAAGTTCCTGCTCGAACGAGGACAGAATTAAAATTAATCAAAAGTAACAAAATAAGTATTTTCATAAAGTCCTCAATTCGAAGAATGATTTGCAACTATCGCGCCATCAAAAACTGGCTCAATAGTTGCTGTTATAAAACAAGAGGTAATTTAAATGAAAAGACAAACCAGAGAAGATGAAGTTTCCGTCAATAATAGTTTCATGGCTAACTTCATGCGAACTGATGTGATTTGTGTTGATCAAGACACTCCGATCATGGAAGTTGCATTAACCATGAGTGAGCAACAAGTGGCTGATGTTGTCGTCACCAAGCTCATTAACAATAAAATAAAGCCGGTTGGATTAATTACAGATCGAGATTTAATTATGAGCTTAGTCAATCAGCATACAGCAGCTGAATTTTTGAGGGCTTCAGATTTAATGACCAGACCTGTTCGAGTGGTTTACGATACGGATGACATCCACGATATGATTAAAGTTATGCAACATGAAGGACTTGGGCGTTTGCCTATCGTAGATTCAGATGGAGATTTAATGGGAATCATCACTGCAAAAAAGATCCTGCAGCTACTGGCTCAAGAATTTTATGAGCTCACTCACCGAGCAAAGAGAAAGAACATGTACAAAACAGTGATTGAACATTAACCCCTTCGATGGTTGAACAATGTTCCGGAGGTAAATTCAATAACCAGGGGGAGATGGGGGGCATCATCCAAATTATTGAAAAGCATTGTTCAACACACCAAAAGAGTTCTGTAGAAACGAATGAATATCCGAGAATACCCACGAAAAAATCATAATTTAAAACAAATATTTTTCACATAATAATTAGATATAAATATTAAAAATTAAATCATATTTATATTTGCACTTAGACTGAAATGCGCGGCATTTAAATTACCAATTCGTTAAGTCGCGGTATTTCATCAGTTTGCTCTGTGATAAATATTTTTGTGCAATATTGAATAAATAATTTATAAAAAATATTTAATTAAGATTATTTTGTGTCGCAACTGGCTTGTGCAGAGTGAAAACTACAGATTTACAACTTTCAATTCAGGCTTTCGAATATTTAAAAAATTCATGACTCTTTGCGAACTATAACCGTCACCATAAATACTAAGATCATCTTGAAGGCTTCTATAAAATGACTGGTCATGAATGGCTCGTTCTAACGAATAAATAATTTTTTCTTGATTTGAACCCACTAATACCGCCACTCCTGCTGCAACCCGCTCTGCCCTTTCCGTTGAATCTCGCAAAACAAATACAGGTTTATGAAGAAATGAAGCTTCTTCTTCAATGCCTCCCGAATCGGTGAGTATGATATCGCTCTCGATCATTAACTCAGTAAAATCTTCATAACCTTGTGGCTCAATCAATTGAATTCGATCATTTTTACCTAGTTTAAATCTAACCAAACTTTCAAAATGAGGATTTCGATCTAATTGAAAAATTAACCTTACATTACTATTGTTTTCTACCACCTTTAAAACTGCGCTACAGATAGATTCAAGAGGCTTACCAACATTTTCTGGATTATGGCAGGTCATTAAAATTATTTTTTGCTTTTTATAAAATCGATTATTCGAAAACGTTGTTTTTCCTATTTTTTCAAGAGTGAGTCTAAGCGCATCGATACCAGTATTTCCAGTAACCCAAACATTCTTTCTAATTCCTTCATCAAGTAAGTTTTGCCTTGAATCATCGGTAGAGGAAAAATTATAATCAGCAATGGAACTAATAATTTTTTTATTTTTTTCTTTATGCGATTCAAACTGATGCTCACTAGATCTCAATCCAGATTCAATATAAACAATTGGAAAATTTTGATAGTAAGACGAGAGTGCTACCGCCGTGGTAACCAAAGAATCACCTTGTACAAAAACTAAATCTGGTTTTTCAAATTTTAAAATTGGTTGTAGAGAGTTTAATACAAACACACTTAAATCAGTGGCTGAATCATTTGAAAATTGAAGATCGTAATCCACTTTCAATTCAAAATGATTCAAAAATGATTTAAGAGAAAAATCTGTTGATTCTATCAAAACTAAAACCACCTTTTGTTTCCGGTTTAATGCCTCTAAAACTAAAGGTGCAATTTTAATCGCTTCGGAACGTGCGCCAATACAAAACAATAGCTTCTTCATAGGAAAACAACTCCTTTCTGAAAACGAAACTTACTAGCAAATGTGAGGTAATAAAATGATTAGTTTTGTAGACGGCAATTATTTTTAATCAACAATAATCTTGAACGACAAAATGTCACTTCAACATGATTAAATTACCCCTAGAAACAATCAACGCAGTTACGCGGCACGTTGTCTCGATTTTACTTGTGTGAAGTCGCAATTAATAACAAAATTTATTGAGTAGATTATATTTATCAATCGGGGGATTCATGAAGAATTTTAAGTTTATATTTTTAGGTATGTTAGCACTTTCAACTATGGGCCTTAGTTCAGCTCCCAAAAAGGGAACCGCCACCTTTGAATTAAGTGACTGGCCAAAACAAATGAGCAAAATTCATTCGATGGAACTTGATTTAGCTGGTGTGAACCTAAATCAAAAGCAAGTGGATCTCATCATCAACAATGATCAAATTGAATCATTAAAAAAATTGGGATTTAAATTAATCAGCACCAATTTTAATTCAAATAAATCATCTCCAGATTCTGGCTATCAATCCCCAGTAAAAATCGAATCCAGCTTAAAACAATATGCAGCTAAATTTCCAAACTTAGCTCAACTCACTTCAATTGGAAAATCTCTCGAAGGAAGAGATATTTGGGCAATTCGTCTTACTAAAGACGTTGCAACCAATAACCCAGCAAAACCTCACATACTTTTCAATTCCATGCATCATGCGCGCGAAGTGATGACTGCTGAAGTTGGTTTAGATATTGTTGATCAATTGCTCACCCAATACGGAAAAGACGCGAGCATCACTCAATGGATGGATTCATATGAAATTTGGGTGATTCCAATGTTTAACGTAGATGGAAATAATTTAGTATGGACTCACGATAGCATGTGGAGAAAAAATGCTCGCGGTGGGTATGGTGTGGATATTAACCGCAATTATCCATATGCTTGGAATAGTTGCAATGGATCCGGAAGTTCACAAAGTGCTCAAGATTTCCATGGAGCAAGCGCTGCTTCAGAACCTGAAACAAAAGTAATGATGAACTTCGTTAATCAAGTTCGCCCGGTATTTGAAATTTCCTATCACTCCTACAGTGAATTAGTGATTTACCCTTATGGTTGCCCAAATCAGCACACACAAACAAAAGATGTGATTGAAAAAATCGGTAAAGAACTCGCTAGTAAACTCGTTTCCGATAACGGTAAAGGCACCTACACCGCCGGAACTGCACCAGAACTTCTCTATGCAGTAGATGGAGGCGATATTGATTGGCTCTATCACGAAGCACAAGTGATTCCATTTGTGATTGAAATCAATTCAAACGGTCAAGGCTTTCAACCTTCTTATTCAAAATGGCGAGATATTACAGTTCAACGCCAAAGAGAAGGATGGAAGTATTTATTGAATCGCATGAGTGGTTCGGCAATTCACGGCCAAGTGACAGATCAAAAAGGCACTCCAATCACTAATGCAAAACTTCACATCACTGGGCCTACCAACCAAGATTATGCCGTAAACAATGAAGGATATTTTTTCGTAATTCTTAACCCAGGAAATTATTCAATTACCGTTCAAGCACCTGGAACTGAAAATACCTCAAAAAATATTACCGTTGCTAACAAACCGATTGAATTGCCAATGAAGATGTTTACTGCCAAATCCCTGTAATCGGAGTAGCAGTTACATCACCGTTGCCAAGATTCCCGATACCAAAATGATCTTCAATCATTTTTAATATGGAATAATGATTATGAGGCAAGTTTACCACTGAGCCTGGTTTTACATTTGCACCATAGAATGCAGTAAATATTTGGTTTTTACTGAAAATATTTTCAGATTCATCAAAGGTAATGATCAAAAGAGTATCCTTCATGAATTTTGAATCATTTAATATTCCACCAAAATTATCTGAAAACCATTGGGAAGCAAAAGCAGAACTGGTGTTGTGCCCATCATTTTTTAAATTAGGAATATACATAGAAAATGCAGGCACAGAATTAGAAGCAATATCAATTTTCAATTGCGCAGAAGGAACTACCTTTAAACATTCATTCCTATTATTTTGAACATTAGTAAAACTAAGAAATGGAACATGCTTCCTCGCATAGAGACCACTATCAGAACCTAAAAAACACGGTTGAGGCAAGTCTTCTGCGTAAACTTTCCATGATAAGTTTTTCTTCGCTAGTAGACCACCAATATGTTCGGCATTGATACTTACTGAATCATCATTTCTCACACCTTGAGTACTACCAGAAATCATCGCTAAGTAATTAGGCTGAGAAGGATGAGCTTCTGCTGAGAACTGAGTAAAGAGAGCACCTTCATTTGCCAATTTCGCAAAAAAGGGCTGCTTTAATGCAACACTATAGTTTGCATTTTCAAAAACAACAATCATCACACGATTAAAAGAAGACTCAGCTGCCCAAACACTAGAAGAGTTAAAAAATGTAAGCATCAGGAAAACAAACAAAAACTTAATCATCTGATTGTATTATCACTGATCTAAGTTCTCGGTTATTTTTAATTTTATTCAATCATTTTAGATACTTGCTTCGGAATCTCGAATCTGTTTCACTTCATAAGCAAACTCACCCCAAACCCAAACGGGAACTATTCCACTTCTGAAAATATCTTTAGAAACACTCCCAAAAACCGTACTCTCCCAAGGTCGAAGTGTAGAGGAGACTCCAACCAATTCAACTTTTCTTTTTTTACAAGCCTCTAGAATAGACTTACTCACCGTATTTGGTGAATCGATCACCATGGTAGAGATTTTTATTTGTGAATTAATATCTTTATATTTTTTTGCCCACACAGATAATTCTTTTTCGTCTTCATCATTTTTTCTCAAAAAATTATTCGGGAACATGGCCGGGACGCCGATTGCACTATATACACCCAAGGCTTCCACCAACGATCGACCTGCATGAAAAATAATAATTTCATCAATACTACCCTCACAAAAATTTATAAAGTTCTTAAAAGCAACTTCTGAGTTTTTTGAAAAATCAGTAGCAAAAATTGCTTTTTTTGAAAGGTCAAAGATAGATTCAGTTAGAAAAAGAATGGGTATTGGGGAAATATTCAGCAATTTCTCAGCAAAACTTCCCATGACTAAGCGATCAATCCCTTTTCTTCCATGAGAAGAGAGCGCTATTGCAGAAGCCTTATTCTCTAAGGCAAAGATTAAAATCTTTTTTATATAATCATCCCGATCATACGAATCACTGATCAAAACTTTTGGTTGATGAAAATTACAGATCCCTAAACTCACGAGATAAGAATATAATTTATTCTGCGTAATTTCTTGATCTGGAGAAGTAATCGAAACTGGATAAACACTTTTACTTTCTAAAAACTTCAAAGTGGAAAAAGATGGCTTTACTGTTTCATCATCAGGATCAACAGCCCAAATTACAATTGAATGCTTAGAGTGTATCATTAACCCTCCTGATCATTGAGAATGAATCCTAATCAAGATTCATCAGTTGTTTCCAATTGATTTTCTTCACTTTCGTCTGCAGAAGACAATCCGTATTCTTGTTCTTTACGATAAAGAGTTCGACGATTAATGCCAAGAATTTGAGAAGCTTTATCTTTTCTTCCGCCAGTTTTTTCAAGAATCAAACGAATATATCTTTCTTCTAATTGATTAATTGAAGGAAAATCAATGGTAGATGTAGAAAAGAACTTATCAGCACTTTGTTCCTCAACAGATGGTAAATCCACCTCATCTACTAAATTTGAAGTGCATAAAACTACAGCGCGTTCCACAACATTTTCTAGTTCACGAACATTACCATCCCAACGCATACTCATTAATTTTGAAATTACTCTTTTGGTAAAACCTTTAACATTAATATTATTTGCAGCAGCGTGCTTTCTAAGGAAATGCTCGGCTAGAAGAGGGATGTCATCCACTCTTTGTCTTAGTGGTGGAATGACAATTGGAATTACACTCAGTCGATAAAATAAATCATCTCTGAAAAGACCCTCTTTCATTGCTGATTTTAAATCCTTATGTGTAGCAGAAATAATTCTAACATCGATATCTCGAGCAATATTTTCACCTACCGCACGTACCTTTTTTTCTTGAATCACTCTTAATAGTTTAGCCTGAAGTGATACATCCATATCTCCAATTTCATCTAAAAATATAGTTCCGCCGTTTGCTTCCTCAAATAAGCCCCTTTTTCTTTGAGAAGCTCCAGTAAAAGAACCTTTCGCATGACCAAAGAGCTCAGATTCTAAGAGATTTTCAGGAATCGCGGTACAGTTGATTGCTACAAAAGGTTTGTTTGCTCTTGGTCCGCCGGCATGAATTGCTTGTGCAACCATTTCTTTTCCAGTACCACTCTCACCCGTAACTAAAACATTGGATGTAACCTGTGAAACGCGATTCACTAAATCAAAAACAGATTTAATCGCTGCACTTTTTCCAATCATGCTTCCTAACGACCAATTACTTTTTAATTCTTGTCGAAGCGCTGTATTATCGCGTTGAAGCTGACGATACTCAATTGCTCTTTCAACATTGACGAGCATTTCAGTAAGTTTAAAAGGTTTTACAATGTAATGGAAAGCTCCTTTATTCATTGCTTCAACTGCAGTTTCAATTGATCCAAATGCAGTGATTAAAATTACTGGAATTTCTGGTCGAAGAAGTTTTAACTTTTCAGTTAACTCTAAACCGCTCATTTGTGGCATTTTAATATCTGAAATAATTAAATCAATATTGCCTTCAGTTTTATTTGAAGCATGAATCCCATCACTTGAAAAAGATTGTAGTGCATCATTTGCAGATGAAAAACAAATCACCTCATAACCGTCACCGGTTAGATAATCATCAAGTAGGGCTCTCATTTCTTTGTCATCATCAATCACTGCAATTTTAGCTTTAGAGATTTTCATATTTTTTCCTTAGGGTATGTGTAATTCAAACCAGTCAAAAACACAAAGGAATAGCAGGGGAAATTGATAATTATTTAGTTTAAGTATATTTAATTTTATGCTAATAATTTAGTAGAAAACGGCCAACAAGAATCAGACCAACAGTTAAAAAAATATGACTAAATTAAAAAATTACAGCATCTTGGTGATTGGTAACCAAAATGATTTTCTCGAAATAAATGGGCACTTAAAAAAATTAAAAAATTTTGAGGTAGAGCTTTTAACTGAAATCACTTCAGACAAATTACATGCCAAAGTATTTGATCTTTACTTTCTGAAACTCTCTCCTCAATCAAAAGAAGAACTTAAAACCTTAATTGATTTAAATCTTCATACCCACACTACCCCCATCATCATTTACTCCAATAAATATGACCACCAAATGGCACTGAAGGTAGTAGGATTGGGAGCATCTGATTATGTATCACTTGATCAAATCGATGAGTATTCTCTAGAAAAATCGATATTTTATACCATTCATCACTCCAATGAAATCAAAGCCCTGTTGGTGAATAAAATTGAAGCTGCAATTCAAGACAGACTCTCCACTACAGAAATTCTCGCTTCAAGTTTAGCTCATGAAATTGGAACTCCTTTAGGAATCATTCGCGGTAGAGCCGAGTTTATGCAACTTCAAACAAAGGAAAGCTCATTCATTCAAAAAAATCTAGAAACTATTATTTCTCAAATTGATCGTGTTTCTCATCTTATTAACTCTCTTTTAAAGATTTCTAATGGTACCGATTCAGAATCTTCAAATGCCTATTTTGCACAAGATATGATTAAAGAAGTAATTGAATTGCTAGATTATGAATTTCGAAAGCTTAATATTAATTTCATTAATGATTTTGAAAACTCAGATCCCACCCCACTAGGATCAGAGGTGAAACATTTTCATAAAGTTTTAATGAATATTTTAATGAATTCTATTCAGGCTATTCAAAGTGCTAAAGAACAAGGAAGAACAGAACAGCATTCGATTAAAATCACCAAAGAAATTCACAATGATTTTTTACGCATTACCGTAAGCGATACAGGTTGTGGGATCCATGAAGCAAAACTAAAAAATCTATTCACTCCCGTTTTTAAAACCATTGATTTTGATCAGAACCCTGGTTTTGGTTTAGCAATTACTCATCGGATCGTGGAATCTTGGGGTGGTAAAATTGAAGTTACCAGTAAGCCAGATTTAGGCACTCAAGTTTCCATTCAACTTCCAAATAAATTAAAAACTAAAAATATTAGTGAATAACTTTTAAAGTATCTTTTGGAATAGCAACTAATAGCAAACCATCACGATATTGAGTTGCAATATTTCTTCCATGTGAACGTACAATCACATCTTTAGGTGAAAAACCATTTCCATTATCTTTACTTCCATCTCCTTTGATCACCAATTGATCATCGAGTAGTTCTATATCAATCACATTACCTGTAATAAACCTTCCATCAATACTTAGTACATAATGAGTATCTCCTTCCTCCACATCAAAGATTGGATATAACGGATAAGCCAAAACAAGGGCCTGCTGAATTTTTGAATAGGGTTGTTGTAAAATCATGTTTCCGTATCTCCTAGGGAATTAGTTAAGCAAGAAAGGGGCCAGCAATGAGTCGTTCAATTGGTTTTGAGTGAAGGATTTATTGTAAAAATGTGTTTTTTGAGCAAATTTGTCTCATTTTTTTATTTTAACCTGGTGAGTATTCATAAAATTCTCATATTTATAGGCTATTTGATTCAGAGTTAATTTATCTTTACGTTCGATCGCAGAATCCATCTCTCGAGCCAGTTCTACAATGTAATGGTAACCAAATGATCCTGGCGTACCTAGAAGTCGGTGGCTAAGTTTTTTTAATGAGTGATAATCTGAAAATTCAATTCCACTTCTTAATTTTTCTAAATCTTTCCACCTCATTTCAATAAAAGTAGGTAGAACTGGTTCCAAAACTCGCTCTACATTCACCACCCAATTTTGATTTTCCATAAGTTATCCCACTCTTTTTTCATGAGATTTTTTGGTAAATAAATTTTGTCTCATTGTGGTTGGAGCAGTTCTAAACTCACCAATCGTTTTAATAAAATCAGGAATCTTAAAAGGTTTTTGAATTACTCCAACTACTCCTTGGGGCAATTTCATTTGCTTTAATCTGGGTACAGCGGAGAAAAACATGATGGGTGTATTTTCTAATATTCTTTCAGTTTTAACTGCAGACAAGAACTCATCGGACTTCATATCCGGTAGAGTTAAATCCAATAATATTAAAATCACCTCTGGACGAGTTCTTAAGATAGCAATTCCTTCTCCCGCTGTTGCAGCAGAAATGATATGATATCCCTCTTGTTCCAATAGCAATCTTAAAAGATCCTGCATTTCTCCATTATCTTCAATCACCAAAATATCGTTATTCATACGTAGTTCCCAATACTATTTACGTTAAATAAAAATTAACTAAACTGCTCTTTGAAAATGAAACCTTAAAAGATCAACAATCTCAGAGATGGGTTTCGTTTTTTTCACATGAGCAAGATACTTAAAATGCTTTGTGTAAGGCGGCTTACACTTTGATTTTTCACAGCTGGATAGAATAATCACTGGAACTTTTTTATTTTCCCATTCCAGTGGTAAGTTTGGCTCGAATTTGAACCCCTTTTCAGCTGCCACTAAAGTTTCATGGCCATTGAGTTTTGGAAGATCCCACTCTAATACAATTAAGTCGTAGGCATGTTCGGTCATCAAATCCATCGCTTCGAATGGGTCTTGGGCAACGGAAACCTTCAAGTCTCTGTCAAATTGCAGAAGTAATTGAATTTGGTTTGCCATTGCTTGATCATCATCAATGATGAGTACTCTTTTATACTTTTTTGTCTTGCTCAGATTTCGCAATGGCAACAGTGGTAAGAAGAAAGAATCATATGTTGTTAAACTACCGGCTACGAAATTAGAAAGCATGCATCACCCCTTTAATGTTTGTTCTGCATTCATCAAAGCAAGCACAATGCCAATTCTAAATAGCTGAAAATACTTGGATTGAAATCTCATTTATTTAATTTTACTTGATTTGACTCAAAATAGAGACTTATTGCCCCTGATAAGCCTATTGATCACTTTCAAGTACTTTATACGATCGTCCCTCAAGTGAGGCACAAATTGACTCATAGATAAGTTTTTTGCAGGTTGAACAAAACAACTGTTTATTTTCATCAAGACCCTTTAGGTTTACCATTTCAATCATTGATTTTTTTTCACAGCTTTTACAAATCACCTCAAAAGAACTACCGCTCACTGCAATGTCATTAAAAGGATGTTTATTCTTTAATAATCGAGCCTTTTTAAAAGCAGAATAGATTTGAAGATCAGCGATGTTAGCCCCGTTTGAGAATACCGTTACAGGGCCATCTTCTGAGATGGTGAATACGATTACATCTTCATGATCGTAAGAATATCTAACAGATGAAGTGTGTCGCGTGCCTTTGCACGCAGGAACAATTTTACGGCTTTTTTCAGAGTATTTAAGGTGTTCACCAGTACTCATTAATAATCCCTTAGAATCCAAAAATGTTGCACCATCCACCTGTGAGAGCAAATGACAAAACAACCGTGAATGAGAATCATTCATGATCGATAGTTGAAGAGATGCCAAATCTGAAGAAACTTTGTTAATTTTACCCAACTGCCAAACAATGACTCCCCCAGCTCTCATGGTTGGGCTCATTAAATGGAACGAAAATTCCAAAATACTACTCAAAATAATCTTATCAATATTGGTAACGCATTTTGAAACTTTCCATGCGGCTTCTTTAATATTAGGCTTACTAAACCAACGACGATTTTCGTGAATGATAATTCCATTATTTTGATAAAATTTTGCTAATCCACTGGATTCTTTTTGAATGATTAATCCAGCAGTAAGTGGGAAATTTCTAATCATTTGAAGTTCGTTGTTTATGGAGTGATTAAAACGGGCTAAGCCAAAAAAACTATCCTTTTCATACAATACAAACCACTCCTTACCATCAGCCATCTTTCTAGCTATTTCTAATTGCTCATTTTGGAGTGAAATCACTTCGATATTTTCCAACTCAGAAATATTCTCAGCAAATATAATCCCACTGGAAAACATCTTGCCCTCATGCACCTCTGGTATAATTGCTCTTATACATTCTTGCGTAATGCTTTTTGACAATAACCAATCAAATTGATTAGATCGCACACCATTTAATTCTAACTCTTGTGCGATCAGACTTTGCATTACCGACATAAACGTATTGAATGCATAAAATCGGCCATCATAGTATTTAATAAAATGTCGGCATACTTATTGATAATAACAATTGTGTCATTCAATGGACTTGGGGGAAGTAGAATGGAATCTACAAAGAAGCGGAAGTCCGTATACGTTATCGAAGATGATATTGAAATGTCTACGATCATTGATCGTGTTTTAAAGAGCATTGATCCAAGTATTATCTTAGATTGGTCTACGAGTGCGGAAGAGGCGATACTAAAAATCCAATCAGCTCTAAAGAAAGGCGTTAAAAAACCATATGATTTGATCATTACCGATGTTCTTTTGGATGGTTCACGCAGCGGAATAGACTTTTGGCAATTCTGCCAAAATGAATTCAGCAAAATACCCATTGTGGTTACCTCCGCTTGCAGTAAAGATTCACTATTTAAGACAAGTACGCCCCTTCCGAAGTCTTTAATATTTCTGCAAAAACCTTTTTCAATTTCAGAAAGTAAAAAGCTTTTTAAAAAACTTCTACTCGAAAAATCAAATACAACACAAAGCCAAAACTTATAGGGTTGGTACACAACTTGCTTTTAATATCTTTTACTTATTATTAATGGGGGCTTGCTATGAGTAATCAGGGCATTTTAATCATTGAGGATGAAGATTGAATCAGAGAAGGACTAAGTCTTTCCTTGGAACTAGAAGGCTATACTACCTACACTGCTTCAAATGGTCAGGAGGGATTAGACATTTTGTCTCAGATCTCATCTCCGAGTCTCATTCTTTTGGATTTAATGATGCCCGTGATGAATGGGTGGGAATTTGTTGAATCCATTAAAAAAATCAAAAAACTATCCAAAATTCCTATTGTAATCATATCTGCATTTTACGATCAATCGAATAATATTCCTGTCCAGGGTCATTTGAAAAAACCAATTGCACTAGCCAATTTATATAAGACCATAAAAGATTTGGAAGTAACAAATGAGCAAAATGCTTAATAATGACGAATATAAACAAACACTGACATTAGAAAAACATGCAAGGCAAGAAGCAGAAAAATCACTCAGGCAGCGTGATGAATTTATTTCAATCGCCGCTCATGAGCTCAATACGCCACTCGCAGCCCTGACATTACAATTACATCTTCTTAAAAACTTGTCATTGAAGGTAATCATAAAAAAAATAATCATAAAATTGTTTCAAATTTATTAAAAAACTCAAATCTTCAAGTTGAAAGGCTAACAGGACTAGTAGAAAACCTTTTAGATACTACAAGAGCCAGCAATGGAAAATTATCCATTGAAAAAACTAAAACCGATTTATGTAAAACTGTACGCAGAGTAATTAAATTACATAAATTGGATATTATAAAAAACAAATCTACTTATAGTCTTAATTTAGTGAAATCAGCAATTGGGCTTTGGGATCCCATCAGAATTGAGCAAGCAATTTCAAACTTGGTAAGTAATGCAATTAAATATGGAGCAGGAAAACATATTATTATTTCGGTTGGCATTGATAGCTTAAATGCTAAAATAACAGTGGAAGATCATGGAATTGGAATGAGTAGCGAAATACTTTCCAAAATATTCAATAGATTTGAAAGAGCTGCTACCATTAAAACTTATGCAGGATTAGGTCTCGGGTTATTTATTACTAAAGAAATCATCAATGAGCATGGAGGAAAGATAGTTGCTGAAAGCAAACTTGAAGAAGGATCAATTTTTACGATAGAACTTCCTATTTAAATTTAGAAAACTTAAAATTTTAAATAAGTAATTATGACTCTCCTTTTTTTGATTCTGAAGCCTTTGATTTAGTAGCGCATTATCTAAAGCAAAACTAATCCTATTACAAACATCTTCGGCTAGTCGTAAATCTTCCCAGGTGAATCTTCGTTCTATGTTAGAAGACATAAAGGTAATCACTCCATAGGAATGATCTCTAATGGTTAATGGAACGAGCATCATTGAATAAATTTTTAGTTTTTCCAATACTTCATTAAACGAAGAGTTTAAAAAAACTTCTCTTAGAATTAATTCAGAAGTCTCACTATACAACTCTGACTTTCCATCATGGATCACTTTGGGTATCCCTGTTGCTCCTAGAGAACTGATCCCTTGCTTTTGCCGACAATCCTTACCTATTATCGATAACGATTGATCTGGATAATAAAAATCTAAGCATTCAATTTGTCCATTTTCATCCAATATATCAATCGAATAGGATTCAGTAATTTTTGGAACGATCATTCTACGGATCGCCCTTAGAGTGTCTTCCTGCATTACACAATGAGCCAATGTTCCATTGATGAGATTTAAGTAAACCGATTTTGAAGAAAGATCATGCAATAGTTTTTCAGTTTTAATTCGTTCGGTAATATCCCTAAAACTCCATGTTCTTCCTATTGCATTTCCATTCCTCATTTGCCCTTTAGAAAAACGCTCATAAATTCTGCCATCCTTAAATTCAATTAGATCTAAACTTTCACTGATATGATCGTTATACAGTGCTCTCACTTTACTGAGAAACATTTCCGGATCTTTAACTTGATCAATTACAAAAACAAGAAGCTGATCGTCATCTAAGGCTGCGGCAACTGATTCTGGTATTTTCCATAATTCTATAAACTTTTTATTAAATGAAGTAATTTTACCCTGGATATCTACAATTAAAACACCATCAATGATCGATTCAATTGTTTCTTTGATGATTGAATTGCAATTTAAATATTCACTTGATTTAACGCCACTCAACATTGATCGAATTTCTCCCATTTCTTTTCTCAACGATTCGATCTTAGTAAAATTCGTTTCCTGTTTTTCCATTATCATTGACTTAGAATGCAATTTTTATGCTCTCGAACGAATATAAACGGCATCAACATTGCTAACTTTCATTGCAGGAAGTGAAAATTGAACAAAAACCTAGGATTAGTATTAATGAGCGGAGGGGCACGAGGCGCCTACCAAGCTGGCGCGTTGCGAGCGATTGCTGAAATATCAAAAACTGAAACCTTACCCTTCCCCTACTTAACTGGAATATCTGCAGGAAGCTTGAATTGTGGATTTTTAGGTTGCTATGCAGATAACTTTAATCAAGCGGTCAGCAAACTAACAGACCTTTGGTATAACATTACACCAAGTGATATCTTCACCACTGATCCATTAAAACTTGTTAAAAATGGACTTGGATGGATTAAAGATTTTAGCATTGGTGGCGTGGTAGGAGGCGTGAAAGGACGTTCATTACTAGACACCGCTCCTTTAAGAGAACTCTTAATTAAAAATTTAGACATGACCAAATTGGTTGATCACATATCCACAGGAAAAATTAAGGGTTTTGCAGCTTCGGCAACTAACTATTACACAGGAACTTCAGTAGTTTTTTTTGACGGAATGCCTTCTATTGAACCTTGGATTCGTAATACAAAGATGGGAATACGCACTACCATCACCATCGAGCACCTCATGGCATCATCTGCAATTCCATTTTTTTTCCTGCAGTTAAAGTGGGTAATGCATTTTACGGAGATGGGTGCATTCGAATGCATTCTCCACTGAGTCCGGCCATCAATATGGGTGCAGAAAAAATTATCGCGATTGGAGTACGACACGAGCGATTAGTAAAAAAATCCAGCGATTTAGAAACTCCTTATTTTATACATTATCCCTTATTTGCAGAATTGGGCGGAATGATCTTTAATGCCATATTTTTGGATTCTCTAGAAGATGACATTGAACTTTCACATTCAAAAAATGTTATCTTTTTACTTACTTCAAAAAAAAAACAATCCGACACTCGAATAAAACATATTCCCACTATGCTTCTCAGACCATCAATCGATCTTGAAAATTTAGTAAGGAAATCAGCAAAAAAGTTTCCTATGACTATTCAACATTTTTTAAAAGGCATGGGAGCATCTAGTGAAACTGGCTGGAATTTGATGAGTTATCTTGCCTTTGATTCAACTTATACCAGTCGATTAGTGGAACTTGGATATGAAGATACAATTTTAGCCAAGAGCAAATTAACCGATTTTATGGAAATTTAACAATTCAGTTTTTTTAAAGTTTCCAACAATCGTTTTAGATCGATTGGTTTTTTTAAAAAAGCATTTACTTTAATTTTTTTTGCTTGTTCACTAAATGCACTGATCACCACTACTGGGATTTTAGAAATTAATCGATCATTTTCACGAAAATCCAAGAACTCCCATCCATCCATAATTGGCATCATGAGATCCAATAAAATCAAACAAGGTCTCGGAATTTTTTCCAAAACTTCAATCCCCTCTTGACCATTAGATGCTGCAAAAACCGTATAATGTTCTTTTTCAAGAACCTCAATTAATGTATTTCGAACGGTTTCATCATCATCAATAATTAGGATAACTTGATTCTTCATATCTATTTTCATGGCTGAAACTTGACTTCATCCAAACTAAAGATTCATTTACCAAATGATCGATATTCCCCACCATTAACTTTGCATTTGATTCCGGCATTAAATCTATAGCGATTCGATTTGAAAAAATGAGTTCACTATGATCAGACTCTATTATAAATAAAGTTGGGCACTTAATTTTTTGAAGTGGAATCAGTAAATCAGGTTTTCCATTCAGTGAAACCATGCCCTGTGTAAGAGGTTCAAATAAAGAAACACAATGTAAAATTGCCGCAACACCAGAGCCTGATCCAAAGAATGCTATTGGCAATTGATCAAAAACAACATTATTTTTCAACCATTGCGTGATCATAGATAATCTTTGCGAAATAACATCAACATGATAATAATTCGAATTGGAATTAATTTCATCTTCAGTAAAGAGATCAAAAACCAAAGTTCCATAACCATTTTCATTCAAACTTTTGGCAATTTTAAGATTTTTAATGTTTTTTCTGCAACTGCCCTTACCATGTACAAAAATAACCCAACCAGATATTTTTTTAGGCTTCACCAATTCCCCAACAATTTTTTTACCAAACACTTCAATACTAACTTCGTTGAATGAAAAGTTTTTTAATTCTCTTTTAATCAGATCAACTTCTAAGGTTGGATATTCTTCATACCACTCACCAACCGAGCCAAAAATTGAAGGTGTATGAGCAGAGAATAGATAATCTGCTTCTGATTTTACCAATTGGTATCCAGTAGGTGAAGCCACTGGTACTACCACAGTGATCTCTTTGGCCCCCTGAATTCTAAGCGAACGGAGCGCCACTAACATCGAAGCTCCTGATGAAATTCCATCATCTACTAAAATAACGGATCTATCCCTCACATCCATTGGATTCAATTTTAATTGAAAGATTCGTTCTATATTTTGAACTTCCATCATCGATCGTGCAATTGTTTTATCCAATTGAAATTGGTTAATATTTAAAAAATTAATTAATTCATTATTTAACCAAATCTGATAGCTATCACCTACAGCACCAATTTCATAATTTGGATTAAGTGGGGTTCCTATTTTACTGACTGCAATCATCTCTAATGAAGCTCTTAATTTTTTCGCAATCGCCTTTGCCACTGGAACGCCAGTCAACGATAAAGCCACAACAACTGCATTTTTATACTTCCATTCGTTATAAATTGCATTTGCTAATACGATTCCTGCTTGTTCTCTATTTTTGAAATACACGGTTTAATCCCCTAAGCATTATTTTAAGATAATTTTTTTATCGTGATATGCAAAAACTGGTGGTGGCCTTTTGGGTGGGTATTTTGAATGGGTGTTTTGAATATGATTTGAATTTTCAACAACCTGATTGGGCGGATTAAGCACTTGTTGTAATTGTATAATACTAAGGCTCACTAAAGTGATGCAATACACTTTCGACATTAATTTTCTCATCAGCGATGAAAAATGTTTGAATTTATAACTTTCAGCAGAAGTTGAATAATACATAAGTTGAGCCCATCCCAAATATTTATTAGCAACCTATATGCCATTAGCATTTCCAATGGACTTCAAGCAATTTTAGTTCATTGGGTTTAAAAAATCTGAATGAGACAAAAAATACAATTAAGAAAGGGATGGTCCATTTAAGTCCCATCCCCTTCTCATTATTTTCCAACTCAATTATTAGTGATTTAGAAAAAAACTCCCGTCATTAACGGCCATTATTGTTGTCACATGGTGTTGGAGTTGGAGTTACGGTAGATCTTGTAATATGTGCTTTAACTACACAATAGATCACTGCTCCAACAATCACCACTCCGATTACTCGCATTGCCCAACGGTAACTACCTTGACCCCCACTATAATTAGCTCCGTGTTGGTAACTACCAGCCATGAAATTCATCGCTAGATTACCAGCTTGCTCAGCAGAAACTTGACTTGTATCAATGGAAGTTAATAAACGATCAAAATCCGCTCTTGCAGCTTCATCTAGAGTTGTGGTGCGCATGAAATCCATGATTTCAGTTGGTGCAATACCTTGCGCTTGTAAATTTTCTAATTTTTGTTTGAAATCTGTAATAGCAACAGTTTGAAAGTTTGGATCATTAGGATCAACTTCAACTGTCATTTTATATCGAAATTCATTAAATGTTTTAGCAATCATTTTTGAATGTAAATCAATGTTATCATTTCCTACTGCAGCGAATGCCGAGTTAGAAACCATAGCTAAAACTGTGAACAGACTGAATACTTTTTTCATTACCGACTCCTTTGATTATTGTTTTGTAGACGAATCCCTAAAAGCAATCACTATGCCACCGCAAAATTAAATATAATGAATTAAACTTTTAAATTTTGGTCATTTTGTCTCAAAATAAAAAAGGTGGTAGAAATATTGAGACTTAACTCAACTTCTACCACCTCTATTTTCAGCCATGTAAATCCTTAATTGAAGCCGTGGTCAGGAGGTCCTAACTTAATGCATAACTCGGGATAAAGAACAAACTCCAATGCTTCACCATGATCACATCCGGTAGGACTAGCTGGAACCACATGTCCACTCACTGTATTGCAACACCATCCGTAGTCAGTGTTAGTATGGGTATCTGTGCAAGTATTAGTTACTGTATTTGTTATAGTATCAGTAAGTGTATTTGTAATAGTATCCGTTACTGTATTAGTTAACGTTTCAAAATTAGTAATAGTATTATAATTGGTAACGGTTTGAACAGAGGTCACAGTATCAGTAGTTACCACTGTATTATAATTTGTTACTGTTTCTGTATTATTAATTGTTTCTACGTTCGTTACTGTTTGAGTATTCGTTTGAACTTCAGTAGTTGTCACGGTATCGGTAGTTGTTTGAGTTTCTGTGTTAGTTTGTGTTTGAGTGTTAGTTCTTGTGACCGTATCTGTTACCGTTTTTGATCGCTGATCTTTACAATGCTTAATCACTAAATAAGTGACAACCCCAACAATGATCACACCGATCACGATTAATGCAGCCTTATAATTTGCTCTACCACCACCACTGTAACTCGCACCTTGTTGATATTTAGCTGCCATAAATCTCATTGCAAGATTACCGGCTTCTTCACTTGAAACTTTATCGAGATTCAATGAAGAAAGCATGAGATCAAAATCAGCACGAGTAGAAGAATCAAGAACTGATGAACGCATGTAATCCATCACTTCTTCAGAAGAAATCCCTTTGGCCTGCAGATCAGCCATACGGTTTTTAAAATCTTCCATTGCTTTAGCTTTATACTGCGTATCGCTTGGATCCAGTTCAACAGTCATTTTATATCTAAAATCATTGAATGTTTTAGAGATCATATTCCTATGAGAAGAATTTATTCCTTCATTCGTTATGCCAGCAAGTGCTGAATTGGAGAGCATCGTGATAATGGTTAATAACCCTATTATTTTTTTCATTTATTTTTTCCTATTCTTGTTTTCTATTTTTTAAATACAATTTGCATTCAGCGCCTACCAATCGCGCCAAAAAGTGAAAGCAATGAATATGCCATTTTAAATTAAAATATATTTGATGTTTGAATCGAGAATCGGAAGTTTAGTCTCATTTTTAAGCCCTTAAAAAGAAAAAAGGTGGTGATTTTAACCACCACCTTCTTTGGGTCATCGCAGACGTGGGCAGAATTAACAATACAAACTGCATAAAGTTAGCTCTACGCTGCCTTTGTCGACCCATCCATGAAGATTTAAAAGCATAATTTATGCCATTGTATAATCGTTTTAATTTATTCTTTTTCCCAACTTTCAGTAAAACTGTTAATCTCTTTTCTATGAGAATTGGAATCATGACCGGTGGTGGAGATGCTCCAGGATTAAATGGAATTATTGAATCAGCATCTCGCGTGTTGTTAAATAATGGGGTCGAAGTTGTCGGTATACTCGATGGTTTTGAAGGGGTATTTCAAGAACGCACCAAAACGATCACTATGGATGCGATCATCGGCATTCACAGCGAAGCGGGTACATTTTTAGGCACTTCTAACAAATCTAAAATATTAGGTCGTGCGGATGAATTTCAAAAATGTTTTGCTCATTTAAATCTAGATGGTTTGATTGCTGCTGGTGGAGATGGCACATTTAAGGGATTACTGGAGTTAGCACCAAAATTAAAAATCATTGGAGTCCCTAAAACCATTGATAATGATTTACAAGGAACTGAAATCACATTTGGTTATGATACTGCCTGCACTGTGGTGGCTGATGCTGTCGATGCGCTCCGAGCAACCGCGAATGCACATCATCGGGTGATGGTGGTAGAAACGATGGGAAGATCTGCAGGTTGGATCGCACTCGGTGGAGGATTGGCTTCAAGTGCTGATGCGATTCTCATTCCTGAACGTCCTTTCTCTAGAGAAAAATTTGCCACTTATTTAACAAAAGCACATGAATCTAAAAAACCTGGAATGGTGATTGTTGTTTCTGAAGCCGCAATGGCCGAAGGTGAAGACGCCGTTTTCTCAGAGAATTTAAAATCTTCTACAGGAATTCGCTTTGGCGGAATCGGTGAACGAGTTTCTCGCTGGATTGAAGAAAACACTCCATGGGAAGCACGTCATGTGGTTCTAGGCCATTTACAAAGGGCACATCAACCCACCACCACGGATCGTTTTCTCACTGCGGGAATGGGTGCAAAGGCTGCTGAACTGGTTTTAACTCAAAATTGGAATCGCGCTGTGGTATACCGCGACGGAAAAATTTTGGACGCCCCACTTTCAGATATTCAAGGACCACCGAGAAAAGTGCCCCCATCTCATCGCTGGGTTAAACTTTGTGAATCTCTTGGAATTTTTATTTGACGCCACCCCGTCATTATCTTATTAAACTAGATATGATGTACCTGATTTTTACAGTAATTTTTGCTCATTCTGCCCTTGCCGAAACCACTCCAATTTTAACCTTGGATCAATACTCTGGCAGAACCTCTCCTCAAAATGCTGTAGAAGCACACTGCACTTTCGATTCCAACAATCACCTCATTGCGAAAATTCTAAAAGACCACACCAACGATACTTGGCAAAGCGAAACAAATATTGATGAAGTAAAAACCGATGCTGAACTCAATCAAGTTTTAGCTTGGATTGAAGAAGCGGCAGTTGGACCTTTCAAACAAGGAATTAATCCTTGCGATGTGGGGACAGTAAAAATATCGACACAAAATTATCCACTCTTTTTTTCTCAAGACTGTAAGAAAAGAATTGAAAATCAAAATCCTTCAGCAATCAAATTAATCAACTGGTTTCGCCAGGCTTGTTCAATTGAGGCAAAAAAACAATGAGTGCAGCACAGAATCTAATCGATCCCAATTGCAATATGGTTGAAGCAATTAATGTAAGTAAAACATATGATAGTAATTTTGAAGCTCTAAAGGAAATCAATCTTACGGTAAAAAAAGGTGAAGTGGTGGTGATCATTGGTCCTTCTGGATCAGGAAAAAGCACGTTCATCAGAACACTCAATCGCCTTGAAACTTTTGATTCAGGTGAAATCATCATTGATGGAATTAAACTCTCAGATAGCGAACACATTGAAGCAATCCGCAAAGAAGTGGGAATGGTGTTTCAAAGCTTTAATCTTTTCCCTCATTTGAATGTGCTTGAAAACATTACTTTGGCGCCGATGAAGGTGCGTGGTCTTTCCAAAGAAGATGCTGAAAAACAGGCGATGGATTTACTAAAGCGTGTAGGAATCACTGATAAAGCACTCAAATACCCAAGTTCACTCTCCGGCGGACAACAGCAGCGTGTAGCCATTGCACGAGCGCTGGCAATGCAACCACGATTAATGCTTTTTGATGAACCCACTTCTGCACTTGATCCTGAAATGGTCAATGAAGTTTTAGCGGTAATGAAGGAATTGGCAAATTCAGGAATGACCATGATTGTAGTGACCCATGAAATGGGTTTTGCTAAAGAAGTTGCAGATCGAATCATCTTTTTTGATCAAGGTAAAATTATTGAAGAAGGTGAACCTCAACACTTTTTTAAAAATCCAAAAGAAGAACGCACTCGTGCTTTTTTAGGACAAATTTTAAGTCACTAGTTTCATCTCTAGGCATAGATATTGAATTATCCTATGCATGATTACTCGTAGCTCATTTCAACAATTTAATTTTAATTTTCTAGAGATTGAATCCGAGGATGATTCCGGCTCACTCCTTCGCTCACTTCCGGATCAAGGATTGGCGATTGTGGGCACTCGATATCCTCAACAGAAATCCTTTGAATTACTTGAAAATACGATCAAAGATCTTGCCGGTTCTAATTTAGTTATTGTTTCTGGATTTGCTAGAGGTGTTGATTCTCGTGCGCATGAACTCGCGATTGAACATGGATTAAAAACAATTGCCATCTTAGGCTGTGGTTTGAATATCGACTATCCGAGAGAAAATCGGGCCTTAAGAAAAAAGATTCTAGATCATGGAGGAATGATCATCTCCCCTTTTGAGCGGGATGAACCCGCATTACCAAGAAATTTTTTAAATCGGAATCAACTCATCGCCTATTTCTCGAAAGCGGTTTGGGTAGTAGAAGCGGCGGCCATCTCTGGAACGCTCAATACCGCAAAACATGCTTCCGAACTGAATCGTGATTTATATGCAACTCCCTGTTTTCCAAATGATCCGTTTTTTGAGGGAAATCAAAAACTGCTTTCTCAACAAAATTCTGAAAAATATCCCGTTGCTGATCTATTTTATGGCGTTAATTCATTCGGTAAAACTTGGAAAAACATCAGCATGGTGAATACGATTCATAAAACTACCAAAAGAAAAAATAGGAGCAAAATTCAAAATTGGATTTTAAATCTACAATTTGAACAAGGCGAATGCAGAGTTCAAAGTTTGATGAATTTTGCTATATCAAAAGGAATCACTGCTGGGCAGTTTTATCAGGAATATGAAATTGAGCTCAATTCAGGGAAAATTACTGAAAACCTGCTAGGGATAGTAGATCTAAAGTAATGGGGCCCTTTACCCATTGATTCATCAATTGCTCTACAGTTCTCTCCAACTCTCCAATATTTCCCCGCCACTCTTGATTCATAAACCAAGTTTCAACTAAAGGATCAATCTGGACTGGTGGTACTCCACGTTTTCTACAAGCCTTATCAAAAAAATAGGGCAGTAAATCAGTTTGAATATCTTTTTTTCGTTCCCGGAGCGGCTTTAATATAATTTTATCTAAAGTGAGCTTTGCATAGAGTTCAACATGAAAAGTTCCATCTTTCACTTTTTGAGAAAGATCTTTTGAACTGGTAGCAATGATTCTAAAATCGACAGGAAATTTTTTTGCACCACGAACCCGAGTGAAAAAATCATTTTCAAGTGCTGAAAAAAGGGCATTTTGCGCTTCAACACCAAGGGCATCCACTTCATCTAATAATATCGTGCCCCCTAAACCTAACTCAAAAGATCCTGGTTTAGAAAAAAAGCTCATTGGCATCGCACCTTTTTCTAGCCCAAACAACTCTCCTACTTGAAAAACATTTGGTATGGCGTCGCAATGGACTTGAATAAATGGATTCCTCGCCCGATCAGATTTACGATGAATTTCATAAGCAATACTTCTTTTGCCTGAGCCGACTTCACCAAACATAAATACATGAGAGTTAGTAGCCGAAATCCTTTCAGTTTGCTCGCGTAATTGAATGGTACTTTGCTCAGTACCAAATAATGGAACCGGAACAGGTCCCACTCCCTGTGCATTCATCATTTCAAGAGCAGGTTCTCTTTTTTTACGTTTACGGGTTTGAATCGCTTTTTTCAAAATGCGTGAAAGATCATCTTGATCAAAAGGTTTTAAGATAAAGTCAAAGGCTCCACTTTTCAGTGCCGTCACCGCGGCCTCAATAGTACCAAATGCCGTGATTAAAATAACGGGTAAATCAGGCGAGTAATCCTTACAGTATTTTAAAACATCTAATCCTGTATGCTCAGGCATGGAGAGATCAGTAATCACCACACTGACATCTTCAGTGTTCAATGTTTCCAAAGCATTCTTAAAGCCATCGAAACTAAATACCTCATAACCCTCTCGGGTGAGAAGGGCATCTAAGATTTTTCTAATATTCGGTTCGTCGTCTATGACGATGATTTTATCACGCATAACTTAATTTTTACGCTAGTACCCTCTCCCTCAGTGGATTCTAAGGATATTTCTCCCTGACTAAACTTTACCAGTCTTTCACAAATCGATAAACCTAAACCAGTGCCTGTTTCAAATGTAGTAAAAAAAGGCTGAAATACCTTCTTTTTAACATCTTCGGTCATGCCCACACCATTATCTTTAATGTAAAACCCAGAGTCTTCTAACCCTACTTCAATCAACTTGGCCTGAGCTTTTAATGCATTTTGAATCAAATTCATTAGGATTTGCTGTATGTGATCGGCAACACCCAAAACCATAATGGGTTTTAAGCTGTGAGCTTCAAATTTAATCTCTGCTTGCTTACCATAAAATGTAGAAAGATTTTGAATGGAACGTTCAAGACATTCACCGAGGTTGAGTTCTTCCAACTGATCACCGGGCGCATTCGCGAATTCAAGAAACTGATTCACCAAGCGATTCAATCTTTGAACTTCATCTTGAATTACTTTTACCCAAGGATCAGAACTGGATGCAATGAGGTTGGTTGCCCCTTGAATAGCCCCTAGAGGATTGCGAACTTCATGTGCCAATCCTGCAGCCATTTCACCTAATAAAATCAGCCGATCCCGTTCACGGGCATAATCAATTTGAGAAATCTTCACCGAGGTTTTTTCAACTTCCTGGAGCGCTTTAAATATTTTGGAATATAAACTATAGTCCTCGTGCCAATCATCAATAGAAACAGCAGCAGAAAGCATCACAAACATAATCGGAATAGGATGTTTGAGATCTGAAGAGTAAATAGGAAAAATCACATCTACTTCCATCAAATCTAAATAGTTGAGAATCCCTTCAAGATTTTTTTGTAACTCACTCGTCACTACCTGATCTTTTTCCATCTGGATGAGCTCTCGATGAATGATCGGAATGAGTGAAGAATTAGAGTTTCGATATAAATATTTCTCAACTGCTTCAGGAAGCTTCGTTGTTCTTTCTAATTCTAATACTTTTGTTTTGGAATTTGGAATCCAAATTAAAAATGATTTTTGAATCAACTCTTCCAGTTCATTTTTACTCGTGATGAAAGGAAGAGAGGTTAAAAATTTATTGAGTTGAAGTTCACCCAATTGGTTCTTACCCACTAATAACTTTCTACCAAGAAAACGAAAAAATGAAATGAGCGGATTCCATAAAATCAACACCGCAAAAGTAAGTAAAAAGGAATTGAGAAAAAAGAGCGGAAAACTTTCACTCATGTATTGATAAAGAAGAGCGAAAAACCCGGTAATAACCAGGGAAAGAATCACGGTTGCGAAAAAACGGGTGGTGAGAGCCTGTATACTCAAAATTTTCTGAGGCGATACCAATTGACTAATAAAGATTAAATAAATGGTGAGTAAAAGATTACCCAATGCTGGAATCGTGAAACCCAATTGAGGGATATGATCAAATGAACAGGTGATTAAACTCACTACTAACCCAAAATATAGCCCAATTCTTTTTGTGGGTGAAAAAAAGTCTACGCTCACAGGAACGCCTAAAAATAAATCTTTGGCCATCACGTACATAAATTCAAAAACAACAAAGACCGGCCAAAAGGAAACAATGTTCCAAAATACATCACCACTTCCGAGTGAAAAAGAAATCATCACACTTAAAATCAATGCACCAAAAACACTGATCCAGCGGAGCGACTTACTCACCCCATCCTCACGGGAAAGAATTTTTGAAAGGATGGTTACCCCCACCGGCACTAGCCAAACGTGAAAAATCCAATGAATATCTTTGGATAGCCTTCCAACCAACGTGGCGTAAGAAACAAAACTAAGTGCCCAGATGGAAATGAATAAACAAAGTACGGTGAAGAGGATTGCTAGTTTTTGTTTCCAGTTTCTATAAAGGGTCCAAACGCCGATGGATAAACTGGCTAGCCCTAAAATGAGCGATGTTTGCTTTAGAAGATTCATCGCTTCACCATTCCCCTAGACTCCGAAAATAAGAAAAGTTACCCAAAGGGCGAGTCCGCTCACAATCGGAATCGAAAAATTATCATCGATCTCTAAAGGAATCATCTCAGCCCCACCCCCAGCGAGTCCGCCGGCTAATGCAATCAGAATTGCAGGACCAGCTGGAATCGAGTTCATGAGCATCGTGATAAAAGTAATCACACAACAAATCCCCATTCCTGCTGCAGTTCCAATTAATGATTTACCATTAGAAAAACGGGGGCCCAAATCACCCCAAAGAATTCCAAAAATTGAGGATATTGGATCCCCAAAGGCTAAATACAAAATTGATAAAATCGCGATCAATTTGGGGAAAATAATTACCGAAAGCAGTACAGAACCAACGTAAAATGGAGTTCCACTGATTCGATCTACCTCACTCTTACGCATGATCGGCCCCATCACCTTGATGGCAACGTTATTAAGGCCGGGTAAATTTAATCGCGCATATTCAATTCCCGTGAAGATCACGAATGCGATTAGCAAAATGGTGACTGCTTGGGGTTTAGTGATCCCTAATCCATAGATCAAGGCCATGGAAACACCCATTCCACAGTGCCAAAATTTACGGGCAAGGTGCAAATCATTACGAAGCTTTAATCGCCAAGGCGATGACATCTCTAGTTTTTCTTGCATGCAGTGTTTAGTATACCCTATTCTTAATACTAATCATGTGGAATCCATCATCTCAGAGACAGATTTGGGCAGTAGGAGGCGGTAAGGGCGGAGTAGGCAAGAGCCTCATTGCGTCTTCGATCGCTTATACCATTGCGCGTTTAGGCTTTCCAGTGATCGCTATCGATCTGGATTTGGGTGGAGCAAATCTTCACACCGTTCTCGGACAACAGCCACCCCAAAAGTGTCTTTCTGATTTTTTATCTAATCCAAATATTTCACTCATGGATTGTGTAGTAGACACTCCCTATCCAAATTTAAAAATGATTGCCGGTGCAAAAGATGATCTCAATATCACTCAACTCACCGAAGAAAAAAAATACCGTTTAATGCAGGAAATTCAGTATATTTCTGGTTATTTTGTGGTGCTCGACTTAGGTGCTGGAATTAATCAATATACTTTAGATTTTTTTAATCTCGCGGATACAGGAATCATTACGGTGTTGCCTGAACCTACTTCGATTGAAAATGCATATCGTTTTTTAAAGGCCGCTTATTATCAGCGCTTACTTAAAAATCCGATGCTAGAAAACATTCATCCTTTGATTGAAGCTGCAATGACTCCAAATAATATTCATGGAATTCATTCTCCAACGGATCTGCTCAATGAAGTTTCTTTTCAAGATAAAATTCTTGCTGCAGACCTTAAAAAAGTGATTAAAGAATTTCGCCCTAAGTTAATTTTGAACCAATCCAGGTCACAAACTGATATCGATGTTGGCTTTTCGATGAAGAGTGTCGCAAAAAAATATTTTGGTATTGATTTAGATTATCTAGGGTATCTTGAATATGAGCCAAATGTTTGGCAGTCGGTGAGACGAATGCGTCCGATACTGGCAGAATATCCAAATTCAAGGATTGCACTTCATATGGAAAGAATTTGTAACTACTTAATCAGGCAAGCAAGAACAGGACAAACTCTCAATGCAGTTGAATGATGAACCACTGAGTTATTACGATACTCTTGAATTAACAGCGGATGCCACTCCTCAGGAAATTCGTTCAGCTTATCTCCGCTTAAAATCCTCATATTCTAAGGATAATGTTGCCAATTATTCAGTTTATACCCGCGAAGAAACGGATGAAATGCTGAAAAAAATTGAAGAGGCATATTTGATTCTTTCCAATCCCGAAAGAAGAAAAGCTTACGATTTATCTCACCAAGGTCATTCATCGGTAAGTTCTCAAGCCGAACACTCTTCCTTCCGCGCTGAAGCCGCCCCTACTCCAATCATGCCTTCTATTTCTGGAAGCATGAGCAGCACTCCTGAAGTAGATCCTTTTTTTGCTCATTCCGAAGCTGATAGCATTGCTTCGACAGAACAAGAATGGTCTGGCAGTTCCATTCGAAGAATTCGTGAATCAAAAAGAGTGACGATCGAAGATTTAGCCGATTATACCCGAATCTCAAAAAGCTATCTCATCGCACTCGAAGAAGAAAATTATCAAAAGCTTCCTGCAGTGGTTTATGTTCGAGGCTTTTTACAGCAAATTAGTAAACGATTAAAACTGCCAACAGAATTAGTGGTTCAAAAATACATTGAACGCTTGAAGACTGCACGTCCTGATAAGTTTTAATGCAAGTTTTTACCCTCATTGCTGATTTAGAATCATCTGAACGAGCGGACAAATACCTTCACTCCTTATTTCAACAAACAGAGGACCTCACCCACCTCTCCCGCTCACAAATTCAAAAACTACTAGAAAACGGCTCTATTTTAGTCAACAGCAAATCAATTGAAGGGAAATTTAAAATCCCATTGGGAGCTGAAATTACGGTAACGATTGCAGATCCCACCCCCCTTGAGGCACTTCCTGAAAATATTCCCATTCACATTTTATTTGAAGATGAAAACCTGATAGTGGTCAATAAACAACCCAATCTCACCGTTCATCCCTGCGATTCTCAAGCAAGTGGAACGCTGGTGAATGCATTATTATTTCATGTAAAAAACTTAAGTGGCATTGGTGGAAAGCTACGCCCAGGAATTGTTCACCGTATTGATAAAGATACGAGTGGAGCTCTCGTGATCACCAAAGACGATCTGACCCACCAAGGTTTATCAAAACTATTCTCCACCCATACGATCTCTCGTAAATATTGGGCCTTGGTTTACGGAGCCCCCAAGTGGGAAAATCAAACAGTGAAAACAACTCTGGGTCGGAGTCCGAGTGATCGAAAAAAAATGGCGGTAAATGTGGAGGGTGGTCGTGAAGCGATTTCCCATTTTCGACTCTTAGAAGAGTTTTTAATCCCTGGTAAAAATGCATATGCATCTCTTATTGAAGCAACCCTAGAAACGGGTCGCACGCATCAGGTTAGAGTTCATTTAAATCATCTTGGTCATTCACTTTTGGGTGATCCAATTTATGGCACGCCTTCTGATTCTCAGGCAAAGTGGAAATCGCTCCCCACACTAGTTCAAGCTGCTGTTCGAAAATTACCCGGACAAGCACTTCATGCTAGAGAGCTAGGCTTTGTTCACCCCATCACTAAAAAAGAACTCCATTTTGAAGCAGCACCCTTTGAAGATTTTCAAAATTTAATCGATATTTTACGTCAATTGAACAAATAAAAAAGGCCCGCTTGGTATTACCAGGCGAGCCTTATCGTTAATTTTATATTTATGACTTATTCATCATTGCCACAATGTCCTGGCCCAACTTCACCATTATTATAATGGTCTAAAGTATCATGCCAGTTTGAAACATTATCTTTTTCGTTATCATCTAAGTTTTGCCAGTCATTTTGATTGTGATTGGAGAGGAATTGGTCACATTGGCTAATGATCGATGATACAGCTGATGTATCAGAGCCATGAGCTTTACTTAATTTAGCTGCAAGTAATTGTGCATAAAGTTTAGTAATTCCATTTGAAGACGATCCATAAACTTTTTGTCCAAGTACATCGATTGCTGTAGAAGTGGAAACAATGTTAAAAGACTTTGTTCCACCCACTGTTCCTAGACATTGAACTAAGTTAGGAGTAACCGCAGCCATGTGATTTTTCCAATATCCAATTGTGTAAGTACAATTGTTTCCGCCAGTAGGGTAAGGAGTTGCTGTTGGAGTCGCAGTCGGTGCTGGAGTCGGAGTCGCAGTCGGTGCTGGAGTCGGAGTCGCAGTCGGAGTCGCAGTCGGAGTCGCAGTCGGTGCTGGAGTCGGAGTCGGTGCTCCGTATGGCAAGCAACCTTTGAATATATGATGATTATATTGACCTGCACCGTATGCAGATTGAGCAATAAAATGTCCATTCAATTGTCCTGATGGGAAAGTAACATCAGCAAATGGAGCCAAAATTGAACCTTCAAAAGAAATGTTTCCGATCCAGATTGATTGAGCGGTTGGAAAGTTAAACACTACATGACTTTGATCTGTACCGTGCAATTCCATTGCAAAACTTGCAATCGTAATTGCAGAGCCTTTTACGTTGATCAATGCTGTTGAATCTGCAGGAATGGTTAAACTTAAAAATTGTGAACGTTCGAGATCATCCGTAGTCATAGTAAAAACGTTGATCACTGGATCAGTACCCACTAAAATAGTGTCGTGTCTTGAACTGATGTTTTCTAATGTCACCGTTGAATTAGAAACCAACCCACCTAAAGTAGTGGACATCGATTTTAAGTAGTCACCAGAATTTGCAAAACTAAGAGGGCTTACATGTTGAGTAAATCCACCAAAAGCAGACGTTGCGAATTTAGTTAAAGACCCACCATAAATAACCTTACCTTTATTTACAGCACCACTTTGAAAATTTAAATCTCCATTAACGATGAGGTCTACTCGATTAGCATCTTCATCAAGAATTTCACCTACACTATAGTTTTGAATAGTTGCATTTCCGCCAACCGCTAATCTTCCTTCTGTATCCGAGCTTGGCGCTTCAAAATTACCTAGTGTAAAAACGTTGAAATCCCATGCATCTGATAAAGCTGCTTCATAACAAACACCGTAATTTGGCGTAATATGGGATGCCGATTGACTTAAATCAATGGAGTAAGATGGGTCAGTACCAGGAAGTACACATCCTGAAACAATGAACATCGTTCCTAAAATTAAAGAAACATTTTTAAAATTTTTATTAAACGAATTTTGTTTTCTCATAGATCTCATACCTTAAATAAAGCAATTGCGGTGCCAAGCAATCTCCATCAATTCATGTTTATATTCATGAGTGTATTGAGCGACACTACTCAAACTATTGACAGGATGATACTTTAGTTGACACATATAGTCAACAACAAATGTGTAAGAATTCTTTAGCCATGCATCAATGATTTTAATTTTACTTTGCATGGCGCACCCAACCTCAGGTTTAATAGAAAAGTGATGAATTTGTTCATTGGATTATTTTTAGCTATTTTTATGGCATTTTTTACGCCCATTTCTGCTCAAGCAAAACCAACATGGTCTGCTTATGTGGCAGATTGGGGAAATATTTCAGATTCAACTGTTTTAATTGAAAATATACAAAACGTGGATACAGTTTGGCTGAGAATGTTTAGTGTTCTGCCGAACGGACACCTAGACACCAAGTGGAATCCTGCCGGCCCAGTTACACCAGTTTTACAAAAGTTGATGAAAATAAAGAATGGACCTCACTTTGGACCCATCATTCACAACGCCGGAGCGAATGGATTTTCACAAACATTCGGACGGCTCATTTTAAAATCTGCTGATCTATGGCTTCCTGAAATTTTAACACTCAAAAAAAAATGGAAATTTAATTCTCTTCAATTAGACATTGAAGAGATGGACCCCGAAGATGCAATTCTATTCGAAGATACCGTCAAAAAAGTATCAATTTTTGCAAAAAAAAATAATCTCGATTTTTCGATCGCACTTCATGCACAAACAGAAAATATTCCTAAGAATGTTGGCGCTCGATTCCAGCGCTGGTCTGAATTAAAACAAATTCCAGTAAAAAAAATCGTCATGGGACTCGATTATTCATGGGCCGGTGGAGAGCCGGGTCCGATTGCTCCAACCGAATGGCTTCAAAAAATTGTCGCTCATGCACTATTATTTTTTAAGCCTCAGGATTTGGTGGTTACTTTACCATTGTATGGTTATCATTGGAGAAAAGGTAAACTCGGCGAATCTGCATTACCCGAAGAGTTTATCAGCAAAGTGACCCAAGATAAAAAATGGAAACGAGATGTCATTCAAAATGAATCAGTTTATCGCAAAGAAGAAGAAGTTATCAGTTTTGAAAATACTGAATCCGTTCTTCAGAAAAAAACTGCCATCGAGAAATTGGGAATACACTCTTTTGCAATCTGGAGAGCCGGCGGCGAACTATCCAATCTCTATCGTTAAATATATCTTACCCACTCTCTTCATTGGATTGAATGCTCATGCCATAAATAATGATCCGTGTAGCTTGCAAAGTTTAGATGAATTTAGAGCTGCCGCTCAAATGCAAAATCCAAAAACGGAAAGTTTATACAAAAACATTAAAGATTGCGGTGCGCTCAGAAGTGAAGTTTTAATTTGGATGAGTTATTACGATCGAACGGTAGGAGGTAACTCTACAAGGTTGCTTGAAAACGATTCTGAATCGAGCGATGCCCTCAGCGAGAGAGATGCACTCATTGCAAAAGCAAATCGAAATCTATACCAACCTCTAGAAGAAGTCGTTTATAATGAATCCAGCTCATACCATCATGATGCAGAGGCAATTCTTGTTTTAGCCAGAGCATTTACCCGAGGTTCAGAATTTACAAAAGCGCGTGAGTGCTATTTAAATTACTTAAAGTTAAAGCCTGATGATACTGAAATCGAAGTTGAGTATGCATATACATTTTTATGGGCCGGTGACACCAAAAACGCCGAAAAAAATCTAAAAGATCTTGAAATCAATTCTAAAAATGCCGAACAATCACGAGCAGCAAGAGAAGGCCTTAAAAGATTAAAACTAATGGGGCATCCAGCTTTTTCAGATATTATTTCTAGGCTAGAACATTTCAGTGTTGGACTTGAACGATACAATAATAACTTTTTTAATTTCTCTAGAACTTCTACCCTCCTCGAATATGGAAATAAAGGGTGGTTACTATTAGGATCTGCAGATTTTTTAAATTCTTCTCAATATTCTAATGCAGGTGGAGGTGGGCTCACCGGTAGTAAAAGTTTCGCACTCTCCCCTACGGTTTCAAGCTATGTAAAATTAGGATTTTTTAGTGCTGGAAAAGGCGGAGTTCCGGTTTTCCATTTGAATGTAAAAAAGGAAACTAAATCGGGATTAATTCCTGGAATTGGCTATTACAATGAAGCACTCGCTCATGATGTGCCCCTTCCATCCAGTAATTTGAATTGGTCACGTTCAGCCTTTTATGGAAGATTACAATTCAAACAATGGCTTGATTATAGAATTGAGTTTAGATCACTTGGATCTGGAACAGGTGGAACCACATCTACTGATCATCAAGTGCACATTAATATTCCAATTAAAGCAAATGAAGATGGTAGTCACCCATTAGAACTTTATATTTTAGCCGAGAATGAAGCATTCACCAAGGCAAGTACCTTTGTATATTCTCCGAATAGCTACACCGCACTCAAGGGTGGTTTACTCTATCAAGATCGCATGAACGATGAAATGGATTTAAAATTAAATCTTGAATATGGTCCATTTTATGAATCTGCAGCAAAGACTTCAGCACTTACTTATGGAAGCGCTGCTAACCTTTTGGGCATCGGCGGAGCATTCACTTACAAACTTGAACCGGATTTATTTGCCAATTTTAAATTCAGATATGATCGCACCCAATCCGATGAAGCAGGAACGACTTATGCTGCAACGGTTTTTGGATTAAATGTAACTTGGCTACTACAGGATGAACCATGATCGTTAGAATGTTCATTGCGCTTTTTTTACTATTTGGGACCAGTATATTTTTTGATCCAGCAAAGATTCCACGTTTATCCACTACGGGATTCCTTGGATTCATTAACTTTGGAATTATTTTTTATATTTTAATTTTAGCACTCAGGCATTTTGTCATGCTTTTTTTCTCAGCGCTTGAAACTGCACGCAGAGAAGGATTGCCACAACCAAATTTCTTTCCTCCGATTTCGATTATCGTTCCTGCCTATAATGAGGGTGTTGTGATTCAAAGAACGATTGAACAACTGGCGCACATCAAATACCCAGTTTTTGAAATAATAGTTGTGGATGATGGAAGTAAAGATAACACTTACGATTTAGCTGTGGAAACTGCCAAATCGCATTCGCAAACGAGGGTATTAACCAAGCCAAACAGCGGCAAAGCCAATTCTTTAAATTTTGGAATTAAAGAAGCTCGTTATGATTATGTGTTTTGTATGGATGCAGATTCCATCGTGCATGTAAACGCGCTCAGCATGGGTGCAAGACACCTCGTCGATCCATATGTTGTTGCAGTTGCAGGCTCAGTACTAGTACTCAATACCAACTCCATTGTTGGAAAATTCCAAACACTTGAATATTTAACCGGGTTAAATTTTTATAAAGCAGCACAAAGTTTTTTTGGTCTAGTGATGATTATTCCAGGTCCTTCAGGATTATTTAGGAAATCTGCTTTGAACGCAATCGGCGGTTATGAAACAGATACTTTTGCAGAAGATTGCGATGTTACCCTTCGATTACTCATGAATAATGGGCGCGTGGTATTTGAACCCGACATGGAAGTGAGAACGGAGGTTCCTGCTGATTTTTTACAATTAATTAAGCAACGATACCGTTGGAATCGCGGAATTCTTCAAGCAACTCGAAAACACATTGGCAAAATTTTTACATTTTATCAAGATCCAGCTTCAGCTGTAGTGGTTTCCTATATGTTTGTTGAATCAGTAATGTTACCCATCACTAATATTTTCATCGGCGTATTATCTTTGTTTTACGTTTTTTACGCCATGGATTTTACGGTTGCTTCTTTGTGGCTGGTTCAACTCACGTTGATGGATCTTGCTGTAGTCGTGATGACCCTTTGGGATCAACGCTGGAGTTTAAATCTTTTATTTTATGCATTTTTCAATCGTTTTACTTATGCCTTCTTTCAAGACATTGTAAAAGTATTCTCCATGCTAGAGGAGTTTGCCGGAATTAGAATGAACTGGGGAAAATTAGATAGAACTGGGGTTTCTGGTTCATGACACTTTTTGATGCAATCTTAACCTTGATTACGATTTTATCCGCATTCACTGTTATCCATTTCTGCTATAAACAACGAAAGCTAAAATACGCTAAACTAGGAATGGCAATCGGAATCCTTTCAATCCTTTATTGTGCTAATCCAATTTTGAGTTGGTATAAGATGAAGAATCTTAAATACTCCGGTCTGAATGAATCGGAGACTCAATCCGCATCGGGCGTTCCAATGGCACACGGGATTCCCACTCGTTGGACAGGTGAAGCCCTTTTGTTTGATCTCACCGTTGCTGGTAAATCGATTCAAAATTATATTGATGAAGCAGGACAAAAAAATAAACTTTTAATCTTTAGTGCAGAGAATGGAATTTTACCTGAATACCAAGCTTGGGCAGAAAAGGAATTTGGTAAAATTTTACCTGTAGATTCAGAAATAAATAATGTATGTTTTCGTCGTCAACCTGAAGTTCCTTATGCAAGTGGTATTTGTAGAGAGTTTAAAGCACGTTATTCACTTGTTCCTTCAGCTTCTGCATATGCAATCAGCTCAGATGGGAAAAATTCCTTTATTCACTTAAAACAGTCTGGTTTATCTCGATATGGAATTACTACTATTTCATTAGATGGTAGTCCTGAAACTTTGTGTTTATCTGAACTATCTAAAGGATCTGCCTGTGCTGGAGTAGAAATTTTGCCAGATGGTGCACTTTCAGTTTTATTTTTAGAAGCAACCGATCCAATCCAAAAACATGTAATGGAAGAATTTAAAGTTCCAGATATGAGTTTGGGAGAACTTCATTTGCAAAACTCCGATCATCAATTTAACTGTGGGGGGTTTGATTTAAAGAACAACCTCACCACCATTACCCATACTTCTTTAAAAACCAGACTCAGTCAAATCAACAGTGAAAATGAACTCACTGAAGTGATTCAAGATCTGAACTCTCACCTGCCTTGTCCTGGCCCGATCTCTCTTGAAGTTCCTGTTTTTCTAAATAGGAAACTAGAGCCAACCACTCGTTCATTTCTCACTCAGGTTCTTGAAAAACCATTCTGGGTTACTCCTCCAGCGAGTTATTTTGGAAGAAAACAAAAAATCGAAAAAACCGAACTTTTTCAAGATGGATATAAATTGGTAGTTAAATCTCCAATCGAAATTAAAAACTTTGCAATTACCATCATGAGTCCCGTTACTTTTGATGAGGAGATCCTTCATTTCATTAAGCCCTCAAACATCAATGATTTTAAAATTTACAGAATCGGCGCCACTACCTTTAGGCTAGTTTCAAACCTAGTGAAGGATCTTGATTTTTCAGTAGATACTGCTCCACTGCTTCGAGGAACTAGTGCCAGTAACGCATCTACCGTTTCAGACTGGACTGGATTTAATCGATCAATGTTGTTTGCTCTTTCTTTGGCTCTCATCATCAGTTGGCTTCAAGGATTTGCAACAGCACGCACAGAAAAACAGGTCTTTTTCCCCATGACCTTCTTTTATATTTGCTTCATTGGTTTACTTTGGTTTTTCTTAAGCAGTCGCGCTTCTTACTTAGGAGATCAAGGGGTTGCAAACTTAACTGAAGAGAGATTATCTGATCCACAATATATTACCGTGAGAGATTGGAATGAAAATTGGTGGAAAAAAGATCTTGAGGATCAAGAAGTGCATCAAGCAAGCAGTCAATCTAATAATGCCTCATGGAGAGCGGAAGTTGAACTTGCCAGAAAAGCTTCAAATTCAAATATTCCAACTGCAGAAGCAATTAAGTTTCTTGATTTAAATCCAAGTGCTAATCCAAAATATTTATCACAAGTGAGAATTCAAGTATGGGATGCACCTGAAGTTCGCAATTGGTACTTTAGAAAATCACCTTCGTACGCAAGCGCTCTTACGGCTTGGCAATCCTTACTTCAATTTCCAGAAATCAAGGGCGAAATTGATTCAAGCGCAACTCTAGATTTTAATCACATCAATCATAATACAATCATTGTAGTTCTTGATTATGCACTTCTTTCTGAATCAAATCAAAAAGCACTCAATGATTGGATCAGTAATGGAGGCACAGCCGTATTCCATACAGCGCTCGACTCTGCACTGAGTAAGGATCCTGAATTATTTCAAAAGAAAAATTACTCAAAAATTCCAGATGCGTTTGGAGTACCTCTAGAAATTAATCGAACTCACTTCATACAAAGTAAAACCGGAGATTGGTTCAATATTAAAAAAATTGGTAGTGGAAGAAAAGTGTTTGCAGGGGTTGTTCCATACCAAACAAACTCACTTCAATTGTTAAAGGAACTATTACACGGATTAAATCGATCAAGCGTGGTCGTGAATTCATTTCATGATGATGGCTGCCACACCGCTATTTTTGCAGAACCTTATGGTGCAAGTTCTGAAACTTTGCGAAGCTTTTCGAATCACTTAAAAGCTACTGGTGTAAATATTCAATGGGCTATTTCTGCGGAAAGTTTTGCTAGAATGGCCCCAGAGTGGAAAAATACATTTACCCCTCAAAACATAGCCTTTTTAGATGATGGAAAGCCGATCATGCGCGCATTCTCCACAGAACTTTATCAACGGTTCTTTAAAGTAACCAGTAAACCAGTATTCATAACGATTAAGGATGAAAAACCAAACTTGATTGGACCCGAGGCGTTGTTAGTGAGAGCGGAAGTTCTTGAATCGGTTGATCTTTGGGAGTCTAGCTGCATTACAGGAGTTTCTCGTCCTAGACTCCTCACTTCAAACGAAATCAAAAACTCAATTGGAATTTGGCAAAACAAGATTTCCTCTTTAAAAACATTCCATTTTCAAACTGGAATTCAACTTTTAGATAATGCACCACTTTTATCATCTCCCGGAAAACGTAAGTGGATTAGTAATGAATCGAACCCCATGAAGTACGCCCCCGAAAGGACCTCACCATGAGTAACCCATTTCACTGGAATCATCGAAGTTTAGATCAGGTGTGTGAAAAACTACAAGATTTTAGCACTTTGCTTTTGAGTGCAAAAGATGCTGCCGATCTCGATACACTTTGGAAATTAGCAAAAGATCGCTTATATCCCAATATTTTAAATGCTTCGCTTCAAACATATATTTTTGATGAGCGAAATATGGATATTCAGGAATTAAAATCGATTAACGTGAAAACTGCAGATGTAATCTTATTTAGAAAGAAAAGTGCTGGTGGCTCTTGGGATCAAACCATCTTAAAAGATCTAGCAGAACTCCCAGGTGCGGTGCTGGCATTTTCAGAAACCACACCCCTAAATTGGAATACTCTATTTGATATCGTTTTAGAACTGAAAGATCCCATTTGTAGAATACATAGAAAAAATGATCCTAAGCATGAGGAAGTTGCTTTTACGTTTACTGAAAAGAAGGCTACCACCACTACTCAATCGTTAAGTGAAAAGGCCAAAGGAATTGTTTACTTTCTAGATGTAGATCCAACTCTTCAAAAAAGTATCACTCGTGGAATTGCTTTCGCAAATTTAGAAGTGCATTCCATTGATCAGGATCAATCCATTCCTAGCTTTTCCCAAGGTGATTTTTTAATTACGGATCTAGCAGAAGATCACCCTAAACTTGTAGAATGTTTTGAACTTGCCAGATCAAACTCCGTTCCGGTGATTGTGATCGGTAAAAAACTGAAACGAGTTGAAGATCGACTCCGGTTGTATGATTGGGGATCCACTTTTATACTACCTAAGGATGCCTCTAACGCTGAACAAATTGCATCGATCACTTCCATTTTGAAGTTTTCTGGCCATAATCAAGTTTCATCCGTATTTGCGATGGATGAGTGGGATATTGAACTTCAACGCCTTTCTCAAAAAGTAAAAAGAGATCTCTCCTGGAACGAGAACCAAACACCAGAATTGATCAATTACTATAAAGCGTTTGTTTCTCACTTAATCAAACGCTCCCAACATTCAGGCACACCATGCGGAGTGATTAGAATCCCTCTGCCAGATCTCTCCGCAATTGCCGCTGAAAAGGCATCTTGGATTAATTTAATGCGTAGAACACTTTTGCAAAGCCTAATCGCTACCGTAAGACAAAGAGACATTACCTTTGTATTCGAAGATCACTTGGTTATTATTTCTGGCGATCTTTCTCCATTAGGATCTACGTACGTGGTGAATCGAATTCAAGCACAATTAAAATCTTTGGGTGAAACTCCAGCTAAAGTTGAACGACTTTCATTCATTCCAGAAAATTATCAAAGAAATGGGGAAGCTGAAGAATTATTAAAAAAAGCGGTCTCCAAATTCTTCGGGAATGAAGGTACATGAAGTTTTACTTGTTTCTCTCGAATCTGCTTTTTGGGATCACCCTACTCACCTTCGCGGTGGCAGTGAGCCACTTCCTGGGAATTATTTTAATTAAGCGTTTACCGCACATGCCGATAGCAGTAAAAAAACAATTCCGTTTTCTACTTCTTTTTGCATTCATATCCATCAGTATGTTTCTATTCTTTGGTAAATTGATAGGAGTAGGTGCGCATTCTTTGCGTTTTGCTGATGAAGCAAGAATTACCGAAGGCTTAGTTCCCAGACTCATTCAGTCTCAAGTTGCCAAAGAATCCAGTTTCGTTGAAACTCCAATCTCTTTAGAGCAAAGCATCACATTATTTAATCCAGAAGTTGAAAGTGAATCTGAAAAATACTCCTCACTTGGATTATCGATGCGTTTTATTTCCAGTGCTAAAGATGATGTTGAATCTGATGATTGTTCTCGTTGGTACCAATTTTTACAAACTCGCGGAATCCGAATGGAACGCAAATACGGAATCAAAACATTAACCACTGCAAAAACACCTGCAATGATCTGTTTAAGTAACGATATAAACGAAGATCAACTTAGATTTATTGAACAATGGGTTTTTAATGGAGGACAGATCTTTTTTGCAGGAAGATCTACAACTGCTCATTCCGATTCTATTAGTAAAATATTAGGAATTGATTCGTTTCAATCTCCTGAAAAAACTTTGGGTTCAACATTGATATTTGGCGGCCCTTATTTAAACTTCGGAACTACGGGCGGAAGAAAAATATCCTTGGGAAATGATTGGATCAACGCTCGGGGATTCCCAGTTGCGCGATCGAATAGCGGAATGAATTCTGGAACCGCTGGTGCCTATCTCATGAATGAAGGCGTGATCAATGAGCTCTCCCCTCTTATTTTTTCAAGTTATGGAAAAGGTCGTGCACTTTGGACCTCACTTCCACCTATGATTTATGGAAAGCTATCCATTCTTAACGAGAGCCTTTGGAAACAATGGCAAAAAGTGGCTTTCAATTATATTTTTGATCTGCCTACTTCTGGAATCAACGCAAGAGTTTTAGAAAAAAGTCCGATTAAAACTCTAGCAATTCATGCTGAATACAAGATCAATCAAATTTTAAAACTAATTCCTGTATTGAAAGAAAACCATCAAAAAGCAAGTGCATTTTTCATCTACTCGGAAACAGCAGAATCACCTGAAGTAGTTGAAACTTGGCTTCAAGCTGGGAATGAGGTCGGTTATAGTTTTATCAATCATCAGGCATTCAAGGCTAAAACTTTTTTTGAAACGAAAGATCAATTAAAACAACTTTCAAATTTTGTTAAAAAAAATAATTTCGGATTAATGCTTTTTCCAGGAATTAACGCAACTACCGATTCACTGGCTGCGGCACTTGAATTAAACTTCAAGTACGTATTGGGCGATCCATTTTCTGATCAACTTTCATCCTTCTCACTTGCACCAGCACCCACAAAGGATTTAGTCGCGCTTTATCCCAATGCTAATAAGATTAATACTTTTCCAGTTCATACTAATCACCTAAAAGTACTCGCCACGCCCCTTGGCGATGATTTTATTTGGCCTATACATGGTTCTGAAGCTGAAATTCACGCTAAAATGGATTCTATCGATCAAATCTATTCTTGGTCGGGAGTCGGAACGGTTTATAAAGTTCACAGTCAGAACCTAAAAATTGATCCAGTTTACGAATCTATCATTTCTACTTTAAATGAAAAAAATAATTCAAAATGGCTGAGCACGGAAGAACTCATTCAAAGAAGTGAAATTCTAAATCAAATAACCGTAAATGTGCTACAAAAGGGTTTGCAATCGGCTTCTGTGGTGATTAAAAATAACGGATCAGAACCAATTTTAAATCCAACGATCAAGGTAATCGCCGGACAACGTTGGAGTTTAGAAAATGGAACTCAAGTAGATGAGAAATTTTTTAATTCAAAAGTAGTCACGCATTGGGAAATGGAATTGCCCAGATTAAATCCAGGCGAACAGAAAATTATTCCGCTTCGTTACCGATAACGTTACTGGAAAAGCGAACTTTTTTCTTCGGTGTTGAGATTTCAGCAGTATGTTGCTTTGATTCATTAAAAACTTGAATCGCTTCCCCAATAGACATCGAAGGGCCACCAGCCATTGCCACTTGTTCTTGATGCATGTGAAGCACTGGTTTTGTTCCTAATTTATATTTTGCGTAAATCACCACAGTGGCTCCCAATGTAAACAACATGGTTCCACTCACAAGAATCGAAAGAAAAGTTACCCAGTTTAATGACAACATAATTTATATTTCCTATTACTAAATACCGACTGTTTACATATTATACGCTGCGTTATTGATTTGTAAAGTATATTTTGAAATTTTTCATTTGGTTCCATTTTGTACTTAACTCTTTGAAATTTATGGTTTTTTGTTGTCGATTTTCTAGTCAACTGATCCACTTTCAGGTGGCTAAAAGTTGATGAATTATCCTCTAAGCCCTTCGCCTTTCACTCTTTTCATTGAACCATATCTTCACTACTATAATAGGATATGTGTGGAATCGTAGGATATGTGGGCCAGAAAACGGCTCTACCAATTTTGTTAGATGGCTTAAAACGTCTTGAATATCGTGGGTATGATTCTGCGGGATTTGCACTTTTTTCCGGTTCAAATTTTCTGATCAAACGAAACGCAGGCCCAGTAGAAGGACTCGCTGATATATCTGAAGATCTAGGTAAAACTGAACATCTAGGCATTGCTCATACTCGTTGGGCTACTCACGGCGCTCCCACTGAAATCAATGCCCACCCACATCGTGCAGGTGAGATTGTTCTCGTTCATAACGGGATCATCGAAAACTATTCACAAATTAAAGAGCGATTGATGAAACATGGTGCCCAATTTAGCTCTCAAACAGATACAGAAGTTTTTGCACAATTAATAGAGCATCATCGCAAACTATTGACTAATAAAACTCCTAAAGAAAATCCTGAATCAATTATTCTCGCTGCACTCAAAACATCCATGTCTGAAGTGGAAGGACATTATGCAATTTTGTTGATGTCGCAAACTGTTCCAGGAAAAATTTTCGGAATTCAAAATGGCGCACCACTGGTGGTTTCAAAACTGAAAGATGGCTGTTTGATTGCAAGCGATATTCAAGCAATCATCCCTTATCACAATGAAGTATGCTTTTTACCTCAGGGTGAAATATTCATCATCGATTCTGGTGATATTCACTGCAAAAACATGCATTTTGAGAAAATTGATTGGTCTGCTGATAAAGTGGAAAAAGATGGTTTTGAAAGCTTCATGCTAAAAGAAGTATTTCAGCAACCTCTCGTAGTGGCAGATAGCTTAAGTGGAAGATTACCCATTGATTCAAAAGCACCTTTTATTTGGGATCATCAAAAATCACACGAAGTACTTTGGAAAAATGCAAAACGTCTATATCTCATTGCTTGCGGAACTAGTTTTCATGCAGCGATGACCGCAAAATACTTTTTTGAACGTTGGGCAAAAATCGATTGCCAGGTAGATATCGCCAGCGAGTTCAGATATCGTGATCCCATTTTTGAACCAGGAACGGTGGTGGGAGTGATTTCTCAATCTGGAGAAACTGCAGATACTCTGGCCGCACTACGCTTGGCAAATGCTGCCGGTGTTTCTACCTTTTCCATCTGCAATGTAAAAAACTCTACGATCTCTCGTGAGAGCGGCTTTCAATATCCCACTAAAGCGGGCCCTGAGATTGGGGTTGCTTCTACCAAAGCATTCACTTCTCAGCTCACTATTCTTTGCGCTCTCGCTCTTGATATTGGCCGCTTACGGGGAATCAATCAATCAGGTGAAAACTCTGATCTTTCCTTTCATGCACTTGCACGATTACCCCATGATTTAGACCGTATTTTGAAACAAAGTGAAATTTTCATTAATATGGGTGCAACTCTGAAAGATCAAAGAATCATTTTGTTTGTTGGCCGCGGAACGATGTACCCCATTGCTCTAGAGGGTGCCCTAAAATTTAAAGAGTTAACCTATTTACCTTCTGAAGGGTTTGCAGCAGGTGAATTGAAACACGGGCCAATTGCTTACATCGATAAAGATGTATCTATCGTAGTTCTTGCGCCTAAAGATGAATGGTATGCAAAAACGATTTCTAACTTAGAAGAAATACGTGCTCGAGGCGGACATATTATTGCTATTGGTACCGAAGGTGATACTGAAACGAGCAAGGTTGCCAACGAATTCATTGGTCTTCCTGAGGCAGCTTGGGGAACTCAACCCATCCTATCAGTGATTCCACTGCAATTATTGGCATACGGTTGCGCAAAAGCATT
Source organism: Bdellovibrionales bacterium (assembly GCA_947372355.1). Classification (GTDB taxonomy): domain Bacteria; phylum Bdellovibrionota; class UBA1018; order UBA1018; family CAIMNF01; genus CAIMNF01. The sequence continues at coordinate 68,017 of CANBTI010000005.1, forward strand.
GGGCAGAAACATTGATAAACCTAGAAATTTAGCCAAATCCGTTACGGTTGAGTAA
>CANBTI010000006.1 GCA_947372355.1 Bdellovibrionales bacterium
CATCACTCACATGAAGAACATGAGGAATTAAATGTGCAATAGTTTCTAGCCCCTCTTGAACAGCTTTGGGATTACCAGGCAAACAAACGATTAAGGTGTGATCGATCAAAACAGCCGTAGAACGACTCAACCAAGACATTTTTGTTTGATGAGCACCTTCAGTTCTCAATAATTCTCCAAACCCTGGAATTTCTTTGCCACCCAATTCTCGTGCTACTGAAAGGATTGCATCAGGCGTGTTGTCTCTGGGTGAAACACCGGTTCCACCAGAGGTGATCATTAACGCTGGTTTTTCATTTTTTAAAATAGAGAATAATTCTTTTTCTAAATTTTTTTGATCGTCCGGTAATACTCGATTCAAAATTACATTTGCACCATGAGCGCTTAACCATGATTGAGCGATTGGTCCCGAGCGATCTTCCGCTTCCCCCTTAGAACAACGATCACTCAAGATTAAAACAGCCGATCGGATACCCAGTAAAGATTTCTGTTCTTCCTTTTGCACTACTTGGGTTGGAGAAGGATTTGCTGGGTGAATCCAAGTTCCTGATTTTCCACCTTCTTTAATCTCTAGTTTAATTTCTCCGATTCTCAAAACAGGATCAATGCCTTTTGTGAGATCGTAAATGCACAATAGTGCTGCAGTTACCCCACCTAAGGCTTCCATTTCCACACCGGTTTTACCCACAGTTTTTGCTTCACAAAAAACTTGAATGTGATCATTCGCCATTTCATGCCAAACGCGAACTGAAGTTAATGAGAGAGGATGACAAAGAGGTAAAAGATCTGCAGTTTTTTTGGCGCCTTGAATTCCAGCCACTTCACATAAAACCAACACATCCCCTTTAGGAAGTGTTCTTTCACGAATCCGTGCAATCGTTGATGTTTGTGCGTAAAAATAACCCGATGCAACTGCACGGCGCTCAGTATCTTTTTTTTCACCGATATCAATCATCTTAAAATTAGCCGCCGATGCTGGAGAAGTTTGTGTTGATTCCATATTTCCCTTCATGAAGCTGATGGGCTTCGGGTTTTATTTTTATTAATTTTTGTATGCGATCTATCAATGCAGGTTTTGAATCGTCGTTTTGTAAAAATTCTCTTAACGATGTTTCACCTTCTCCGAATAAACAAAGACGAAGTGCGCCCCTAGATGAAACACGTAAACGATTGCAGGTTTCACAAAAATCAGAAGAATAAGGTGCAATAATCCCAATTGATCCTAAATATTGCGGATGATGATAAACCAGTGCTGGCCCGTCCAAAGATTGCCGAGAAACAGGCTTCCAACCTGCATTGTTAAGTGCAAACTGAACGGTTCCACCGGTCACATGTTTTTTCTTAAAATATTCAGCGTTGTTTCCAGTTTGCATGAGTTCTATGAACCTCACCGAAACAGGACGAGTTTTCACCCATTCCATAAATTTTTCAATTTCTGATTCATGCGTGTCTTTAAAAAGAACTGCATTGAGTTTTACCGTTTCAAAACCTGCTAGAAATGACTTCTCCACTCCTGCCATCACTTGCTGGTAACGATCCGTCCCGGTTGAATCATTAAATGATTTTTCATCTAAGCTATCCATGCTGATATTGATTGCAGTCACTCCTGCCAATCTCAAAGGCAAAGCTAAATCTTGAAGTTTGGAACCATTGGTAGTGATCGCTATTTTTTTAATCCCAGGGATTTCAGAAATGGTTTGTGCGATTTCTACAATGTCTCGTCTTACCGTGGGTTCCCCACCGGTGAGTCTTACTTTTGAAAAACCAAGTTGAGCGAATGCGGAAACTAATCTTTTGATTTCAAGAACTGATAATTCAGATTCATTCACACCCTCGGGTGCGATGTAGCCATTGGGTAAACAGTAAGAACAGCGAAAATTACATCGATCTGTAACCGATAGTCTTAAATATGAAAATTTTCTGCCAAAAGAATCGATCATAAAAGGTGTCTGACACCTTATTGATGCCAGGTGCGTTATATTTCAGTAAATATATCCTGATTCGCAGAAAGATCTACCAATTATTCGTGAATCACACTCACTACATATGCAATTGGTGCATCATGATAAGTAGGCGTGAGATCTTGAGCGATTTGAACCGTACAATCTCTTCCGGGTAAACCGCGGAAAAAACGCTGAAGTTTAAAAGTATGGAGATAATGTCCTTCGGAAACCTGAGTGGTTTGGACATTGTTCACATGAGAATTACATTCCGCTTTGATCTCGGTCATTTTAGCTGAATTATCAAACATGGCTTGAGTCAATAACTGACTATCATCAGCAAATACCGGCGCAGCAGCGAGAACACTTAAAAATATTATTTTCTTCATCAATCACTCCCTTACAGATTTATTGATTAACACTAAACTGAAGGCTGTTGTAGTTTTATCCTACTAAAATCCAACTCTTTTTTTGTACAACTGAGTTGAAACCAAGGATGACGATTGACTCAATTTTGAACTTTTAGTAACTGATAAACATGCGCATTGTTAAATTTTGCACCATTTTTCTTCTTTTCTCTGCTTTCCAAAACGCTGAGGCCAACTTAAACATTCCCGGAGAAAAAAAGATCTATCTCGGTGTGGGGGTAATCTCCCAAAATGTGGGGCGACTCACTTCCTCTGATACTGGAAGCGCTTCTTTATTTACTTCAAATTTTACAGAAATTCATTTGGTCGCCGATTTTGATTTTTTGGGAAGTTGGCATCTTTCACCCATGGTTGGTTACACTCCGCTTGGTCTTAAATCAGCGGATACAAATGAAAAATCTTACTTGCTCCCCATTGCTGTACGACTCAGCAATTCCTTGGGCTTATTCAATGTTTTTGCTGGCCCTGGTATTTTAATCTACAAAATTTCAGGCTCAGGGGGAACTGCAACTCTCAACAATGGAACAACCACTGCTGTTTTTGGTTTACCTTCAGAGACCGTTTCCTCAAAACTCTTCATGCTTGATTTTGGAATTGATCGAAATTTTTCTAATTTTAAATTGGCTGCCGAAACGATGCTCACTGGCCTTCTCACTAGTCGTCGTGCTTTTAATCTAATGCTGTCGATCAGCTATGGAGTTCTATAATGAAAAAAACATTTTTAAAAATCTCATTCATCAGTCTCATTATTTTCGCTCAAACATCTCAAGCTTTTACTTTAAATTACGATTCTACGAATAAAAAAAATCTATCTGCGTGGACGAATTCAACTATTACTTTTGATTATAATTTTACCAATTGTCCGGCCAGCGTATCGGTTTCAACTTTAACAGCTGCCGTTCAAACAGCTCTTGATGTTTGGAATGGAGTTCCCTCCTCTTCCCTGACTCTCACTTTAGGTACTGCAGTCACCACCACTGCCGCACAAGCAAAAGCAAAAACTACTGCAGGAAATCCTATCATCGTTTGTGATACGGCCTACACTGCTGATACCGGGCTTGATGGAAATTACTCACCCGCGGCTGCTGCCGTCGGCTCAGTGGATGCAAATTGGCACATTGATTATGCTGTTTTGTATCTCAATGCGGAAGTCGGCAAGACAGACATCATTTCAAATGTTCCCACTTCGCTTTTGAGTATCATCATGGCTCATGAAATTGGCCACAGCATTGGATTAGGACATTCATCTGATACTCATGCGCTCATGTATTATGATGCTTCACTTAAAACTACATTAAATCTTTCTAAAGACGATGTGAATGGAGTGACCTACCTCTATCCTCGCAATGAACTCAGTGGCTCAGGAGTTTTTGGTTGCGCTACTATTTCTGCAGCTGGAACTTCAGCAGGAAGCGGTTTCGGAAATTCTAAAAATAGCTCTTCTGATTCAAAAACTAAAAATCAGTTCGAATTTGCACTATTGCTCTTATCTTTTTGGGTAATATCGAAAGCAAAACTAGAAATTCCCAATTTAATGTAGGATTAAATGATCATTCTATTGCTCAAAAACACCGGATATATATCCCAATACATCAGATTGTCACAAATCTTGCTTTAACGCCGGCATGAACAAAACAGTTAATCCAGTTTTTGAAGCGATCATTCACAATATTCGAGGCAAGAAAGTCATTCTCGATTACGATTTGGCGAAACTTTATGGAGTAGAAACCCGGATCATCAACCGTGCAGTAAAGAGAAATATTGAACGTTTCCCTTCAGACGGGATGTTCCAACTCAAAGAAATAGAATGGGAATCTCTAAGATCCCAAATTGGGATCTTAGACGTTTCACGGGGCCAATATACAAAATACCTGCCATTTGCATTTACAGAACTCGGTATTGCGATGCTTTCATCCGTACTGAGAAGTGAGACTGCAATCCAAGTCAATCTTGCAATTATGCTTATGTTTATCGAACTACGGAATCATTTCCGTCAGGGAAAAGATCTAGGTTCAGAACTCACCGATCTCAAACAAAACACGAATCAACTTTTTTAAATCGTTTTTGAAAGACTCGATACACTCGAAAAAGATGATCCAATTCGATCACCCGATCGAAGAAAAATTGGGATTAAGACTTAGACGCAATCTTTGAAATTCCAAATTGGAATGTCAAAATTTTATGCTGATATAACGCTCAAAAATTGCAACCAAAGTTATATGAAATATGTCCCATACCATCTCGTTATTTACATAGAATGGCGGAATTAGAACATTTATGAACGATTGACGGCTGTTTTACATATTAACGACTTAATTTATCCATACTAAAAGAACCCGTAAGATCACTAGATTTGTACTTTCCAGAAACGGAACGTAAGTTTGAGGTCAGAGTTCCTTCAAATTCTGCAATGATGGGTATGGAGTCGTAGGTTTTCGTAAAAACCATTTTTTTATCAGTAATTTTTCCCTTAACTATTGCCCGACGAGTGGGATTCTTTGCTTGATCTTCGCCATAGTTTGGCTCAGTCATCATTCCTTCAATTTTTTCGCCATCATTTGCTAAGGCCAATTGAAAGTAGATCTTTTTAGTATCCTCTACATCTTTGGATGAAAAACCCATAAAACCAGAGCGTTCTATAAACTTTCTCGATACTACGAAGTAGCCATTCCATTTGCCACCATATGAGGTCTCAGAAGATTGAGGTTTTTTTGTTTCTGCCTTCACTGTACCCACGAGTAGGATATTCATTAGTAGGAGTAGCGAGGCTGTCTTCTTGTATGTTCTGGCCATGGTTGATTTTCCTTAAACCTTGGAAAGATAGCAAGAGTAATTGCAGGATAGTCATTCACGTTCAATAATGCACCAATTCATTTACAGGATTTATGTCCCAATACTCCCTACAAATTAAGTTCAGCATAATGATCGATTAGAAAGGCTCAGGATTTGCACTGGGCAAAGCATGAATTCAGAATTATCAGTAAAAGAAATTGGGCAGAGAATCTACTTTATCCGCGGGCACAGAGTGATGTTGGATAGTGATTTGGCGGAGCTATATGAGGTTGAAACTAAAAATCTCAATAAAGCAGTTGACCGAAATCCGGGGCGATTTCCAATCGATTTTATGTTTCAACTGAATGAAAAAGAGTATGAATCTTTAAGGTTCCAATTTGGAACCTTAAACAAAGGCCGCGGAAAACACCGAAAATATTTACCCTATGTCTTTACCGAACAAGGAGTCGCCATGTTATCGGGTGTGCTTCATAGCGAACGGGCTATTCAAGTAAATGTGGCGATCATGCGGACGTTTGTTCAACTTCGTAGAATACTTGAATCAAATAACGAACTAGTAAAAAAACTCGAACAAATTGAACGCAAGCTTCTTCGGCACGACCATGATTTTAAGTACGTATTTGAGGCAATCAGACAGCTTATGGCCACAGGTTCTCCAGTCACTCAGAAAAAAATTAGACCGCTTGGTGAGAAGTGAATTAACTTACTAAATCGAACAAGGCTGAACGAACGAGTTTTAAAAGAGAAGTGTGAATGGCGAACCCGCCAGGACTCGAACCTGGGACCCCCTCATTAGAAATGAGGTGCTCTATCCAGCTGAGCTACGGGTTCACGAATAGATAGATAGAAGTCAGTGTAAACACAATGTGTGAGAAATTCAATTTAATGATGACAATTTGTTGAAGATTCAGTTTTTAGTTCAGTGTTCAGAGTATCCACACAAGCGGTAACACTGGTCATTTTTTGCTGGTAAATCACAGACATATTCTCTTCAGAGCCATATTGATTGAGGACTTTATTAATAAAATCGTTCAAAAGCTCAACTCTTGTTTCACAAACTTTTTTGTAAATGCTGGTACAAACCGTAAGATCATTGTTATTTTTAAAGGAGATTCCTACCCTTGCTAACTCATTTTCAGCGTTTTTTAGCTGCTGGGCTGGAGTGAAAGAACTAGTCTTCCCCACATTTCCGCAGGCAGATAAAAATAATAGAAAAATCAAAAGACTGGCTTTCATGAATATTTTTTACCACACATAACACGATTGGTCAAGTATTAGATATTTGACCATTAAAGAAAGAATTGAACCTGAATTTCAGGGTGATACCAAATATCTTCATAGTGTGCAAAACTCTCAGCAGATATCAGCGGGGATTTTTTATAAATACCCGAACTACGTGACTCACCTAATAGGATATAAAAAGTATCGGTGTGGTAAAAAAAAGAAAGCCCGATATGCGTAAAGGGACCTGAAGTAGTATTGTATGCAGTTCCGGAAGGTAACTGCTCAATGAACGTTTCAGATTTATAATTTAAACCTAACACTCCCACTTCAGCAAAAAATCCAAAATGTGAATTTAAGTTAAACTGATTCAAAGTAGAAATAGACAGAACATAAGTCTCATTCTTTGGATTTAAGGAATGCGGATTTTCAGCATTCCAAAAATATTGATGCCCATTACTCAAATACAAAGTATAAAAATCAGAAAATTTTCTGGAAGCAGTGATTCTCACAAAAGCAGTACTCTGGATGTAAAGATCGCGAGGTCCTAAATTCTGATACGGTAAAGATTTTAAATAAGAACCTTCAATGGTTAAATTGAATGATTCATCTTGAATCAGCGCATAACGTAAATCGATTGCGGCAGAGTTATACAGTATAAAAAAAAATGGACTCGTTGCCACCATCAATCGATCACTCAAGCCCAAACCAACGACATAAGATCCTAAAGTCACCTGATTCTTTAAAAGCACATCGGTTGTCGGAGTTAAATTATGGCCAGCAAAAAAAACATGACTCGATTTCACCGGAACTTCTTTTATTTCTAAAATCGGCTCCTCTGCATACACTTGAGTAAAAAAAAATTGAAAAAGAATGAAAATCACTGAAAAGGAACTTCGCCCCAACTGCGCACCATTTTCACTTCCGGCACTAAAGAATTACGACCAGTGATCATTTCCACCATCGATGAAGGAGTATAATCACGATAACGATAAAAGATTCCCCACTTGAAATCTAATTTACCCTCACGCTTGAGGCGCAATGGAAGGGTCAAATCTAAAGAAAATACGTCTCCGATGACTGCATCTGGTTTCAATTCCATCAATGCCTGTTCGTAAGTAGGACGATCCGTATCAGCAATCACATCCAGGTTTTTTTGACCGCTCGTGTCTTTAGATAAGAATAATGGTCTTGGATTCTTGCCCAAGCCAAATTTCTTAGCTCCACCGCGAACTTGTGGACGAGAATCGACTGAATAATGATTTTGATCCAAAAACTCTACGATCTTATCCGTTGAAGAATTCGAAACAATGATCACTTCATGACCTTTTTGAATGGCATCTTCCACCCATTTTTTTGCACCCATGTCGGGTTGCTTTTTAAGTTTTAATTGATGAAACGACCATTCTGATAGCTCACTAAAGCTGCTCAACTGATCTTTAGCCTTCAGTTGCTTCAAGATTGATTTTGCCTTTACATCGCCATTTGCGGCTAAATAATCGAGAAAATCTGCCATTCCTATATTTCTGATGAATGGATCCTCGAAAGTAAATGCGGATACGCGTCCTTCACTTCTCCATCCAAATGAATAGGGCTTCGCCGCTTGGCGCGCTCGCAACTCACCCATCCAAGAATCTATTTTATCCATAGACTCAAGACCGACTTCTTTTAAATCAAAAGAGATAATTTTCTCTTGAAAGTACTTTGTGCAGGCTTCCCCTTCTTCAGTGGGATCAGTAAAAATACCATCAAAATCCATGACGATTCGCATAATAATTCGATTCTAACTAAATAAGTCTTGCAGAGCAACGCTTTTAGCCAGAAAACTGTAGTCAATGAAAGTTTACTTCCACGAAATCAAGGATCAAGACCTCCAATACACTTTCAACGAAACTACTCCTTGGGTAATGGAAGTCGTTGGACAGCTCGATGAAAGGATGGACCAAATCAAACGTCCTCCGAACTGGAAGCCACGCACGCGTCCAACTGAAGTGGAATTCACGCTTCGTAGAATCGATGATCTGGTTCATGTGACCGGAAAAATTAAAACTCAATTGTTTTTGCTCTGTAGTTTATGTGCTGATTCTTTTTCTTTTCCCATCAACACTCAATTTCATTTATTACTAACCACCTCTGATATCTACGCCGATGTTCCTCGTGAAATCTCCAATAAATCCAGTATCGATATGGATGAATGGCTTGCCGATGAAGATGATGAGGAAGACGAAACACCAGCCATGAATCTCAACGCCTCTGATTATGAAGTGACCGTAGTCACTGAGCCCATGGCAGATTTACGCGAAATTTTAATGGAACAAATCACCTTACTCATTCCAATGCAGCCGAAACCGGATGTAGATGAAAAGGATGACTGTTTAAAATGCGGACGCAATCAACTTTCATTTTTACCTCAGCAAGAAGAACTCCTAAAAGAAAATCCATTTGCAGTATTGAAAAACTTTAAAAAGAAACCAGGTTCTGATTCATGAAATTAAAGATGAGGAATCTCATTTTTTTGATTTCACTCTTATTGCCAAGCATTTCTTATGCTGGCTTTAGTATTTTAGATCCAACAAATTTAAATGGTTTGTTACCCAGTAATGTTGCTGATGCTGCAATCAAAACATTTGGGATTGCATTTGTTCATCGTCCTTATGATGGCGCTACTTCCCTATTTCAAACTAATTCTTTAGATTTTAAAATTGAAGTGACGATGATCAAGATTGGGGACGCCCTCAATAATGCACTGGTGGCCAATGGGATGAGCACCAATACCACGGCCAACACCATCGCATTGCCAATTGCAAAAATCCACTTGCGTAAAGCTTTTAGTCCTAACTTTGATGCAGGAGTTTCAGCGATTTACTACTCTGGCCAACATGCAATCGGCACTGATTTAAAAATTGTACTCAGCAATCCCGAAGAAGGAATCACCACCGCCATACGTATTGGCTATTCTTATGCAACTGCACCGTTTTTATATCTTAAAAGTTTAAGCGTAATTTCTCCCGAATTTGTGATGTCTCGAAAGTTGAGTTTTGCTGAGCCCTACTTAGGGGTTGGGGGTAGATACATCACCGGCACTATTGAAGTTCCATTTAAAATAGATCCACTCCCAGCCTTTTCATTAGAAAAAGCAGGATCAGGCATCACCGCCTATGCCTATACAGGAGTTAACTTTCAAATCCTTGGTGCAACCGGCTTCCGTTTAGGAATGGAAGGCACTTACGATATTTCCGGTTTTAGCTCACTAGGAACTGTTTTTGGAATTGGCTTCTAAAGAACGAGTTCAAGTACGGTATTTACCAATAAGATTGCTTCATTTCGTACATTCTTCACTAAGTGTAACTCCGTATAAGTTTGGCGATGAGCTGCAGGATTTCTAAGATCCTGAAGGGTCATTAATCTCTTAGCAATCGAAATGCATTTATCATTCATCGCCACCGCATCTAATTGAGTGCTCATCGGTAACAAAGGCGTTCCCTGAATTTGAGGAATTTTACGAGCAAAGATGAGAAAAATTACAGCCCATGCACGCAATCCATCAAACACCTTGAATCGATCCTGCATAATCTTCCCATTAAAAAAAGTAGCACACATGAGTTTTGCTTTATGGAGTGGAAATCCCTCAGGAGTCACTTTTCCCTTTAGTCCTAAAACAGTGAGTACTTTTTCGGCTGGAGGATAATCCTCAGAAAAACCAACATTGTGCCAAAGAGTTTGAAAATCATGCAATCGCTGATCTAAACGTGGAAATAAATACTTTTGTCCGAGATGTCGCTCTAAAATTAAATCCAGAGCCTTACAATATTCCAAAACAGTGGGTGCTTTATCCACGGGAAGATTTTGGAGATCTTGGGATTGATGAAAAGGTTGTTCTGCCGCACGAAGTGCCGATTGAACGGTAGGATCTAATTTGCCAAAAAGTGGAATCACTTCTAAAAGTTTTTTATCCAGTTCCTTAAGTGCGTCTTGTCCGATCGTGTTCACCGCCTCTGCATTTGCTAAGGATTTAGTGTCTAAAATCAAACGATCCCGTAAACTCACTAATTTTTCCCATTGAGGATGATCAGGATTTTTTTCTAAGATATCTTCAATCGATTTAACAAAACCTTCCCCCCCTTTTTTGAGAGGATCAAAACAACGATAAATTTTATCTAAAATTTCTTCATTGAGTAGATTTTGTTTTAAATAATCAATCACAGCTTGTTTGGCTTTTAAATTCTGATGTGCGCAAAGTGCATCCAGAGCTCGGCCTCGTAAAATTTCAGACGGAGATTTGAGGAATGGGATGAGCGATTCACTAGTTTCCGGTGATTGATCAAAATTCTTGAGCGCAATTATAGCATTGAGCACAACCGGTTCATGCTCATGGCTCAATTGTTTCACCAAATATGGCTCATTGAGTTTCACATGACCAAGAATTCGAACCACACCCACTCTAAACTCTACATTGAAGTGTTCATAATAACTTTTTAAGATCGTTTCAAAATCCTTAACCCAGTACCCACCAGAAGCGTAAATATCAATGATCGATAACACTCTTTGCCCTAGTGTTTCGGATTCCTGTTGAGTGAGAGATAAAAGCGAACTCGCTAAAATAGCGGCTGGAACTCGTGCAGAATGTTTTTCAAGGTACAAAAGCAATGAACCACGAAGTGGAACTTTTTTGAAATCCATTTCAAAATTTTTGAGAATGGAAGGAACATCTACACCCAATTCAGCACATGCACGAATCAAACGAGCATAAACTTGAGGTGAAATTCCCGCTTGAATCCAAGACTCTACTTTTTTAGAAATCTCATCCCGATTTGAATTGAGCAATCTCCCATTCAAATCATCATTCCACCCATTGATCCAACGAATGGCCATCTCATCACTAGAGTTTTTAAGATAAGATAATGCTTCTTTTTCAAATGAACCGTTTACTTCTAACCACTTCAATCGAACTTCAGGCGAAAGCGTTGAAGGTTGAATTACTTTTTCTAATTTTTCGTGGAGTGAAGTTGAAATCCCTAGATCACGAAAAGCCTCAAACAAAATGTAGTAATTTTCGGCAATACCAGAATCTTTAACCGTTTGTGCAATTTCGAGTAAATACTGATCTCGACGTAAAAAAGAAACACCACGTAGAGCAAATAAAAACCTTTTCCAATCTTTAGAGGTAGAAAAAATACTAAGACCAAGAGCAACCTCTTCAGGATCAAAAGAATGTAACTCTAGTGGCAAAACAGGATGAGGATCGGTAAGGGTAAAGATTTTATTTAAATAATCTTCTAACTTAAACTGACTTCGAATTTGAACTTGCGACAATGCACTTTGATAAACTTGAGAAAGCAATCCGTCTTCTAATAATCTAGATTCGTAGCGCCCAATGGCCTGTTGAATCTCCTGTGGATAGCGAGATAATCTTCCTAATGAAAATAAACCTGCAAATAGCAGATCATTACTCAATTTAATTTTGGAATGTTGAAATAAATCAATCAACTTGGGTAATGCAGAAAAAGCTTTCAGCTCCCCTAACGATAACAGGATATTTCTCAACCAAGACCAATCTTGTTTTAAGAATGCTTCATCCCAATCTTTAATCAATCGATCGGTGGAAGCAAGATCTTGAACCACTCCTAAAGCGTGCGCTAAAGAAGATTTCAGTGTTTCAGGTGCGGTTGGATAGAAGTTCCTGAGAAAAGTTCGCGCAGAGATACTCTTTCTACGAGCTAATGCTGAAATTGCAAATTGTTGCTCAGCAAGATCTTCAGGATTTTGAACTATTTGAGTCAGAAAGTGAAAAGAACGAGCGTCCTGAAAATCCCCCATTTGGCGAAGGACTTCTAAGCGCGTAGTTCTCCACTCGCTTTCATGATATTGCCTGATAAACTCCCGCGGTTCGCGAGTCATTTAGGCCTAGGCTTTCTTTTGCTTAACAGAATAAGAACGACACCAGCCAGTTACTGCAACTTCACCTGATGGAATGAGTTGGCACTTGCCAGTTTTAGCTTTTGCGTCACCTTGAAAAAATTGGCAGCTTCCGCAGTTCGCTTTAGCATCTTTACGATCTTTTGAATCTTTTGCATTTGCAACATAACCAAGGGCTTTTACCAATGGATCATCACCTTTTACTGGTTCAGAAAAAGCAGATTGAATTTTAAGTACTGGAGCAACCAATAAAGCTGCTGCACTTAAGGCAAGAGTCTTCATAAAAAAACGACGAGAATTTGAATTTTTCATACTTTCATTATCGAGTGTGGCGAGAAGAAAATCAATATAAAATACGCCATTGCTTTAGTCTCCAATGTCAGACACAATTATGGCGAATGAAACTCCCCTCACTGCAAGAGCTTAAACGACTTGGCCAAGCTGCGTTAAAAAAAGGACTCGATCCATCTGCCCTAGAGCGCGGCTTACAATATTTGCGCGATGGAGGCTTTGATAGTTTTGAATTAGCGACACTTGGAACTAAAGGTTATCTACTTGAGTTTAAACTCGACGAAGTCACAAAAACTAAAATTGAAATGAGTCATGCCGGACAACCTCTCTACTCAGAGTGTGATTGCTCTATGTCTGGTTACGGAATTTTTTGTAAACACCAAGCCTTAGCTACATGGGTGGTTACCATTCTGGCTTCACAAAAATATGATCTCACTCGTGTTCCAGAAGAAATTTATGAGAAAATTAAAACTTTTGGAGATGAATTTTCAAAACTAAAAAATGTAGTTGCCCCTGCTCCTGAATCACAAGGAGCAAGCGTTCATCACCACTCCTCAAATGAAAAGCCCCAACATTTCTTAGGCCATTTTGAAGCATTAATCTTTTGTTACCCCCATCAACCAATCAGTGGTGACGAACTTGCCATTGAACCTAAATTTTCAATCACCTTAGAAAAAGCTCCATCCCATCAAGATTTTTTACTGCCTGATCTTGCCATTCCATTCTTACGTGAATCGGATTTACCGCATCCACTTTGGAGATCACCTAAATCATTCCGTGGAACCACGAACAACCTTTTTCAAAATCCTTATGAAATTCTAAGGAAAAAAAGCATTTATTATCTTTTCTCCGATCACACACGCATTCCAGTCTCTGAAATTCTTTTTCATCCTTACTGCAATGCTGTTCCATCCGAATTACTTCCCACATCAGCTCGTTTGGGAGATCAAGATGCAACCACTTTAATTCAACCCAGAAGACTTCGTTTTTTTCCTGCCTCTAAAGATTTACCTGTTTGGGATCTTCATGCGGATCGAAAACTAGATGCGATTTTACTTGGAGTTACCGAAGAAGCGATTAAATTAAATAAACGCGGAAAATTAAAAATCTATTTTTCTAATTCTGAAAAATTAGAATCTCAAGATTTAGCCGATGAGCTCACTACTTTTGAACTTCAACCCCCTGCTCACTTGAAATCCGGCTATTATTTCAAAATCATTCCTAACAATACTCAAGATTTTGAAGTGGAAGCATCCGTACACTTTCATCCTGATTGGATTTGGTATCCAACCTGTGCTTATAATCCAAAAAGTAATCAGGCCTTTTTGCATCCTTACCATCATTGGCTGGATCATTATCCAACCAAAGTAGTTCTCAGTAGTCATGGAGCATTTGAATCTTTATTTGAACGAATTCAATCTGAATTTCAAACTCAATTGAATGAAATCCACACAGATCCAAGATTTGAATTTTTGAAAAAAGAATCATTCACTCCTCATATCAGAGTGTTTTCAAATGGAACTTTTTCAGTTGAGCATGATTTTGATTTTGCAAAAGTAGATGGAATGCCCCTTCCTATACTCAAACAACTTCAGATCCTTTCTCTTGGGCTAAAGGCTTGGGATGAAAACCTGAGTGAAGAAATGTTTGTCATCAAAAAACAAGCCAAACGCGCCAATGATTTAAGATTACTCAGGCACATTGGTATTGCTGCAATGGTTTTTCAAGAATCCATTCGATATTTCATCAAAGCAGATAAACCTTTTCCACAATTCTTTGATCAAATTAAACTAAAAGTTGCCCATTTACTCAATAAGCTCGAAGGCGCTCCCAGCTCACAAAATATTACTCTTGAAATATTTTGTTCAAAACCGGCAATTGAATATTTAGAAACCTATATTCTTGATTTAAAAAAATTATCAGAGGAAAAACTTTTCCCACTTCTCACTGGTTCAGATACCGATCGAGAACCCCATAGCGCTCTCGTGAGTGGCGTTTACTCATTTTATCTTAAAATGATTTATGCTTGGATTTCGTTAGCACAATCTCAATCTCAAGGTGCGATCTTACTTAAAACCAAAGATGGCGTAATTCAAAATCCTGTTTTTGAAAATCCAACCAAGATTAAAGATCTTCAAATTCTTAAACCAACTGAAGAAGTTGCACTTCATCCATTAAAATGGATCTTTACTAAAAAAGAATCGAATGCGGAAACACTCATTCGCGCATTCTTACCCCTTCAAAATGAAGGTGCCATTCTATCTCTAGATGATCAGCCTATTGAAGAGCTTCATGATGAAGATTTCATTTCTGAATTTGTCTTGGAAGAAACTCCAGATCAACATGGTCGAATTGATTGGTTTGAGCTTCATCCAAAATTCTTTTTTAAAGGAACCGAAATTTCAGAAGAAGCAGCAAAAAAACTTTCTGATACGGGGATGATTACCTTTCAAGGTAAAATTTACCGTTTGAATCAAGGAACCATTCCATCCCTAGAAAAACTCACTCATTTCTGGGATCAATTGGCTGCTACTCAAGGATCTAAGCGTGGAAACAAAAAGCAAGATCGCATTTACCGTCTTTCTAAACATTACACTCTTGAACTTCTCGCACTTCGCTCTACCGGCGTAAAAGTAAAAGGTGGCCCGATCTGGGATCAAATTTGCCAATTTTACGATGGATTAGGAAGCGAACGTGAACCACTTCCTATGCCAAAGAATTTTAAGGGAGATTTAAAGCCCTATCAAAGTCGAGGCGTACAATGGATCAATGATCTTTATCGTTTGGGAATGGGTGGAATTCTTGCCGATGATATGGGTCTAGGTAAAACCGTACAAACTCTCGTTTTTATCGAAAGTTTACGAGATGCAAATGATCTAGGTCATGCTTTAATTGCTGTTCCCACTTCACTCACTTACAACTGGTTTAGTGAGGCGAAAAAATTTACACCTGATCTTCCCATTCATATTTTTAACTCAAAAGAAATCGCAGAAACTAAAGATTTCTTGGCCAAAAATCCTCATTGCATTTTAATCACTACCTACGGATTGATGGCTGAACATGAAGGGTTTTTCTCCGATGTTCGTTGGAATATGCACATTTATGATGAAGCACAAAATCTAAAAACGATCACTGCAAAGAGAACTACTGTTTCAAGAAAAATCCCAGCTCGTTTCAAACTTTGCCTCACCGGTACGCCATTAGAAAATCACATGGGTGAATTTTATTCTTTGATGGATTTAGTGGTGCCTGGATCGCTAGGGCCTTTTGATCAATTCAGAAAAACTTACATGCAATCCTACGCGCCGGATCCTGAACGAATCCAGTTTTTAAAATTAAAAACAAAACCGCTAGTTTTGCGTAGAACTAAATCTTCAATCTTAAAAGAACTTCCTCCTAAAACAGAAAGTACGATTAAAATTCCATTTTCTGAGAAACAATTGGCTATTTATCGTGATATCGCGCTTTCTTGGAATTCAAGAGTTCGCCAAGCGATCACTGAAAATGGAGAAACCAAGAGCCAGTTGATCATGCTCACGGCGCTTCTTCGTTTACGCCAAGTGTGTTCAGCTCCTAGCGCGATTCCAAATGTGAACTACACAGAAATTCCACCAAAAATTTCTCTCTTGGTAGATAACTTAAAGGGCATTGTTGAAACCGGTGAAAGCGCACTCGTATTCACTCAGTTCTTAGGAACCTTTGATCTACTCGCAAAAGAAATGAAAAAGGCCGGAATTCCATTTTTCTCTCTTCACGGTAAAGTGAGCCGTAAAGATCGTGAAGTGGCATTACAAAATTTCCAAGATCACAAAACTGGTGGCGTGATGCTCATGACCCTAAAAACCGGGGGTGTGGGTTTGAATCTAACGAAAGCAAGTTATGTGTTCCATCTTGAACCATGGTGGAATCCAGCGGTTGAAAATCAAGCAACAGATCGTACGCATCGAATCGGGCAAACTAAACCAGTTCAAGTGTATCGCTACATCATGAGTGAATCGGTGGAAGAAAAAATCGAAGTGCTGAAGAGTCGTAAATCTTCACAGTTCAATGCTCTATTCTCTGAAGATGAAAGTGCGCTAGAAGCAAAAATTGCAGAAGCCGGCGGACCATCCCTCTCGCAGAAAGATTTTGAATACTTATTGGGAATTTAAACAAGCATGAGTGAAACGATGAATGATCTTAAATTTTTTCTTGATCATCTCCGAGTTTCTAAAAATTCCTCTATTCATACCTTGTCTGCTTATGAGCGCGATTTAAAACAATTTGAAGTAGTTTTGATCTCGCGTAAAAAAAATCTCGTTTCGGCAAGTGAAAATGATATTCAGGCATATTTAAAAGATCTTCGTTCTAAAGAGCAAAAAACCACATCAATTGCCCGTAAAATTTCGGCTATTCGCCAGTTCTATAAGTTTCTCATTCAAGAAAATCGAATTGAAGAAGATCCTTCCTTATTTATTGAATCTCCATCTGCTTCTAAAAAACTACCCAAAGCGATCTCTCCAGAAATCATTGAAAAAATTTTAGCGGTAGTAGATCAAGGTTCTCAGTATTTAATGGATGGTTCTGAAAAAGATGAAATCAAGATTCAGGCGCTTCGCTTAAGAGATCGAGCGATGGTTTATTTTTTATACGCCACTGGAGTACGCGTTTCTGAACTGATCAATATCCCACTTCAACACATGGATCTTGAAGCAGGATATGCCCGTGTGATGGGTAAACGAAAAAAAGAACGCGTGGTTCCTTTTGTTCCGATCGTCACCAAATATTTAAATGAATATTTAGAAACGGCTCGCCCGCATTTACTGGCAGCGAATCCAAATCAAAATTGTGAAACATTTTTTATAGGTCTCGGTGGTGAAGGACTCACCCGCCAAGGCTTTTGGAAAACGTTAAAAAAAATTGCCATCGCTGCCGGCTTAACTGAAAGCCTTCATCCCCACATGCTTCGGCATACCTTTGCTACTGATTTACTGAAATCGGGAATGGATCTCCGCTCACTTCAAATGTTACTGGGGCATGCCGATATGCAAACTACCCAGATTTACACCCACATTGCTCCTGATCATTTACAAAATGTGATTAAAAAATATCATCCGAGGGGTGGAAAGTGATTACTTTAAAATCCATGATGAGCGCATTGATCTAGGAAGTACGAAGCATTTCAATCTGCTGTAAAAGTGCACGTTTATATTGCAGAAATGACGGTGATTTCGATTCGTTCAGCAAAGTTTCTAACAAATTAGCAACGGCTAATTTGGATTGACCTTGATCAAGTTGAGTCAATGATAAGAAAACTGAAAATTCAGGAGAATTAGGAAATTTTCTTTTAGCTTCATTTAGTGTACGAGCAGAATCCTCTAAACGTGAACACCATCTATAAGTACTTCCAAGTCCCAGTAAAAGGCCTTTTTGGTCGTCTAATGAAAGTGAATCAATCCCTTTCAAGGCTGACTCATATAATCCGAGTGCCTTCTCTTCATCCCCTGAGCTATCAGCACTTGATGCCTCATCGTATAGTTTTTTAGCGTTCATAAACCTAATTTTTCCTGCTCACGCTCTTGTCACTATTTCTTCCGCTGAAAATACTTCTGATACTTCACCACAGGCGACATGGAACTGAGTAAACACCACAAAAAACCGTAAAACCCGTCTAATACGCCTAGTTTTACATAAAATAATTTGATGAAAGTAAATGGAAACGCTACCCACATTTTAAAACGACTGATGGGTTTTCCTCTGGCCATCAATTCATCTGCGGCCATGGAAGTGTAACGGTTGAATTTTCGAAAATAATCTTCCAGCGTTTGATAACTGTAATGATCAAGAGCTCCGTAAATAGAAGAACACTCACCAGAAGTGAGAACCACTTGTTCATGAACTTTTGAAAAATTCACATTTCCGCGTCTACGATCAAATAATCTTAAAACCCAATCATGTTGAGTGCCCGCGTATCCTAGGCGTTTCTTTAAAAAGAAAAGAGGTCGGTGAATTTTATACCCAGAATATTGAGAATCTGCGGTGAGTTCTCCCTCACGCATCATCGCGGTAATTTCATCTTTCAGTTCTGGGGAAACCACTTCATCCGAATCCACGATGAAAACCCAATCGTAGGTTGCTTTTGAAACACCAAAATTTTTCTGTTCTCCAAAACCTTGATCTAAAGTTTTTTGAAAGATGCGAGCATCAAAACGTTCAGCAATGGCTAAAGTTGCATCTGTACTTCCTGAATCAAGAATTACAATTTCGGTACACCAAGTGAGCGAGTCTAAAACGCGCTCAAGCATATATTCTGAGTTATGGGTTAAAACCACGGCGCTAATCATATGTTTTCTATTCTATCATAATCAATCGCAAGGTTGATCATATAATGTAAATCATGATATCCATTTAAACTATGGACGGATTACAAGAAGGCATTCAAAGATTAGGCTATCAATTTGTACCTTTTCTACTTGCTGTGGTGGGTCATGAATTTGGACACGGACTAATGGCCTATTATTGGGGCGATCACACCGCAAAAGAAAATGGACGACTCACTTTAAATCCAATTCCTCATCTAGATATGGTGGGAACGATTATATTTCCCATCATCAATATGTTGAGTGGAATCAGTTTTCTGATTGGTTGGGCAAAGCCAGTGCCTATTGATCCACGCCGTTTTAGAAAGTACCGCCCAGGTTTATTCTGGGTGGCGATCGCTGGCCCGATGGCTAATTTCATCATGGCATTTTTCTGTGCCTTATTTCTTTGCGTGATGGTTCGATTTGCTCAACCTGATTTTATTTTTTTTAAAGAATTCTCTGCCATGTTTCAAGTCGGAGTTTATCTTAATTTTGGGTTGGGAGTATTCAATCTCATCCCCCTTCCACCACTCGATGGAAGCAAAATCATTGAAAGTTTCTTGAGTTATTCCCAGATGCAGCAATATGAAAAATTAGGAAAATATAGTTTTTTCATTCTCATGGCACTCATGTTTTCGGGAGCATTAAAATATTTAAGTCCGCCGATTATTTTTATGAGTAATTTAACTTTAAATTTAGCAGCAACCATCGTTGGAGTGAATTGAGCATGAATCACGGGAAAAAAGTGGTCCTTTCTGCTGTTCAGCCCACCAATCAAATTCATATTGGAAATTATTTGGGCGCGATCAAAAACTGGGTTCAGTATCAAAATGATTATGATTGTTTGTTTTTCGCAGTAGATCTTCACTCAATCACCAGTGGAAAAGTTATTGATCCAAAAGAACTTCGCGAAAACACATATCGTGCGATTGCCACTTATGTTGCTTGTGGAATTGATCCAAACAAATCTACTCTTTTTATTC
The DNA here is from genome assembly GCA_947372355.1 of Bdellovibrionales bacterium. Lineage (GTDB taxonomy): Bacteria > Bdellovibrionota > UBA1018 > UBA1018 > CAIMNF01 > CAIMNF01. The sequence goes on from CANBTI010000006.1 coordinate 19,914, forward strand.
AATCTCAAGTTCCTCAGCATGCTGAACTGGCTTGGGTGCTCACTTGCAATTCAAGCATGGGTGAACTTTCGCGCATGACCCAATACAAAGATAAATCTCAAAAAGCGGGCGCTCATATTCCTGCCGGACTATTTACTTATCCAGTGTTGATGGCTTCCGATATTCTTCTCTATAACACCCATCTCGTGCCAGTGGGCGAAGATCAAAAACAACATTTGGAACTCACCCGAGATATTGCCGAACGCATGAATTACAACTATCAGCTTGAGGGGGCTAAAACTGGTGAGAAGCCACTCTTCGTCGTTCCCGAGCCGATGATTCAAAAAACGGGCGCACGGATCATGAGCTTGCAAGATGGTGATGTGAAGATGTCTAAATCGGATCCCACTGCCGGTGCCTGCGTATTCCTCAATGATTCGGATAAAGAGATCGAGAAAAAATTCAAACGCGCGGTCACCGATTCTGGAACAGAAGTGAAGGCCGAAGAGCAGTCCTCAGGCTTGCGCAACCTACTTCAAATTCAAGCCTGTATTTTAGGTGAAGAATACAACGCGGTGCTTTCACGTTACGTGGGAAAACAGTATGGTTACCTCAAGGTTGATACGGCGCACATTGTAATCAACGCAATCGGCCCAATTCGCGAAAAAACCGAAGAAATCCTAAAAGATCGCACGGAATTAGATCGGATCTTGAAAGTTGGACGTGAAGCAGCCAGAGCACGTGCAGAAAAACAATTAAACGAGGTTTACAAACGGATCGGTTTCATTCGAGAATAACGTCATGAGTATGACACCAGTGACTACACGCTCTACTAGTTTCAAGATTCGTCTTGAACAATTTGAAGGTCCTTTAGATCTGATGCTCTATCTGATCCAAAGCCAAGAACTCGATGTTTCTACCGTATCGATTTCTCAAATCACCAACCAATATCTTCATGCCATTAAGCTCATGCAAGAACTTGATTTTGAAATCGCTTCAGAATTCTTAGTCATGGCAGCAACCCTAATCCTTTGGAAGAGTAAAGCACTCATGCCGAAGGAAGACGACGCTCTGGGTGCACAAGATGAAGTGACCATGCCACTCACTCAAGAAGAGCTCGTGAAACAATTGCTCTTACGCCAACGTTATCTCGAGGCGGCTGGCCGTTTAGCACAATACCCACTTTTAAATGATGATGTGTTCAATCGCCCTACTAAGCGCCCTCCAGTAGAAAAAATCTGGAAAGAAATGAACATGTCTCAATTGAGCACCACTTATCAGGATCTATTGATTCGTGAAAATAAACGCGCTCGAATTGTGATGAAGAAGGAAACCGTATCTCTTCAAGAAAAAATTCAAGAGTTTGGACGTCGATTAAAAATAAACGAACTCACTCCATTAGACACACTCATTTCAGACAAAGCGATTCGTGGAGAATGGGTTGTTGGATTTTTGGCATCGTTAGAACTTTCACGCTTAAAACAAGTAAAAATCCACCAAGATAAAAACTTTGATCCTATTTTTGTAGAGTTGCTACAAGAAATGATCAATTTCGATTCTAAACAAACGTCAGGTTTCGATTACGTCAGCAGCGAAGGTTAATTGCATTAAGGGGAAAACATCATGGGAAATAACAATAAAGATAACCACGACGAAGAACTAGTAACATTCATTCCAGGATCCAGTGCAATTGATATCGGTGAAATTCGCCGAGCTCAGCAAATGCAAGATGCCGATCTTTCTGAAGACGAAGAAAAAATTGATGAAGAATTATCGCTGAACGATGAAGCAAAACTCATCATGAGCGAACTTGAAAACGATACTGAATTAAAAAAAGATGTTTTAGAAGGATACGAAGAATCAGAAAGTAACGATAATTTAGATCGTATTGCTGTAGGGGTTGCCGTTCAAACTGCACAAGACATCGCCGGCTATGAAAAACTTTCTATGGAAGTTTCCGATGAATTACACGCTCTCAATTTAGATCTCATTAAAGAAGACGTATTACTCGAAAGCAGCATTGCTCAAGAATTGGCTGCAGAAGCTAAAGAAAAAGCCCCTAAAGCTAAGAAATCAAAAAAAGAAAAAATTGATGCTGAATCTGCTGAAATATTAGCCGCAGCAAATGCTGAAGAAGAAGGCGTTGAACTTGAAGAAATGAGCGAGCAAGATCTTGAATTAAAAGCCGCTCTTCCTCAACAAGATGAAAACGGCGAATATCTTCAAGAAGATTTACAATCTTGCATCAGTGCACTTTTGTTTTATTCAGAAAAACCAGTGAGTCTGAAAAAAATGAAAGACATGCTCGAGATGCCTGAAGCTGAAGATGAAATCATGCTTAAAGCAATCAATGCTCTTCGAGATGAATTCACTAAATCTACTCATGGTTTTGAAATTGCAGAAATTGCTGGTGGATATCAATACCGCACCAAAATCGCTCGTGCCCCACTCCTTCGTAAACTTGCAAAAATTCAAATCCAACGTTTATCTCGTGGAGCAATGGAATCCCTCACCATTGTTGCATTCAAACAACCTTGCACCAAAGACGACATTGATCAGGTTCGTGGAGTGGATTCATCCCATTTCATTCGTACCTTACTGGATCGTAATTTAATTGAAGTGACAGGCCGTAGTGAAGCTGCGGGTCGCCCGATGATTTACAATACCACCAACACTTTCCTAGAAGTTTTCGGAATGATGGATCTCACCGGTCTACCTTCTCTCCATGAGATTGAAGAAATGGTTCCACAATTAGTGGCTCAAGAAGAAGGCGCTGAAGATCCTCGTGTGATCCAAATGCGTAAAATGGTTCATCAAATGAAGGAAGATTCTAATCACTTGGATTATAACTCCAAAGAAGATGATGCGATTCTTCAAGATATCCGCGATCGTGTTAAATCCATTGATGTCACCACTCCATACCTTGCTCGTCAAAAAGCATTGGCTGCAGAAGGCATTCACGGAGCAGATGCTGAAGATATTTTAGCGCGTGAATTTGGATTTAGCCGTGATGCACATACTGGGCTAGCTCTTGAACCAACGATTCAGGCTGAACTTTCTTTAAAATCAGCAGATGAATCCAATCCTCATGTGGAACACTCCGATCTTGGTTTACTCACGATAGAAGAAACTTCTATTGAAACTTCCGCTGAATCGATTGAAATGAATCATGTTCGCCAAGCTTTAGAAAACATGGATCTTGATTCAGGTGAAGAACATCTATGAAATTTGTTTTAGCAATTCTTTTGCTTCTACAAACGAATGGTGCAATCGCAAAAGTGAGAACCGATTGTTCAAATTGGGAAAAAAACTTAAAAGATATAACTGAATTATCTGGTGAAAAACTAATCACCTTTAAAAAAGATAAAAGCCTGGAAGATCTTTTACTTTTGATCCAGAAATATCCCGATGCCATTCCCTTCTCTGTAGAAACAAGAGGAAGTGAAACTCACAAACAAGCTGTGGATCGAGTTTACTCTACCGAATCTTGCTTGGATTTAACCTATTTCGATATTGTAAAACGTGTATTCAATGATCAAAAGATTAGTTCCTCTCAAAAGAAAAAGTTCTTAAATGAACTATTTTCAAGAATTGCCCGTGAAGATCAAACCTCACTCATTTCAATTCTCACACGCACAAAATTAATCACGATGGCCATTGAAAACAAAATACTGAAACTGAGTAATGTTGAATATTTTGAAATTGGATCTATCCTAAGTCAAATTCAAACCAGCATGAATCAAATTCGTGTGGAAAACGAAAGCTTAGATAAAAAACCTGATGCAGAAGCACTTTACAAAAACCTCAATAGTGAAATTAAAAACAATACCATTTTAGATCAAAAACTAATCTGGTGGGTTAAACGAGTTCAGCAGTTATAATTTTAATTTTATTTAACCGTCTTTTTTTTAGTATTTTTCTTTTTAGCTGTTTTCTTTTTATTCAATTTTTTAGGTTTCGGTATTCGACCAATTCTTGGATCACCCTTTTTAATCATTTTACAAAATTGTAATGCAAATGATTCAAACTCTTCTTCTGTTTCACGCAAACATTGCCAAGCTGAGTTTTCATTTTCAAAGAAGGTCACCCCTCTCAGTATTGGAAATTTAACTTTCATCTCCAATGTGTATTCATCAGGAATACAAACCCAGATCCCAGTATCGAGATCCATTTTTTCTTTTTTTCGCAAAACGAGAACGATCTTACTTCCCACGTAAATAGCCGTGCAGCCAAACATGGGTCTGGTATGAGTATCAAGACCTGATAATTCCTCTAAGATGAACTCATATGGCAATTGCTTCACTTTAGGTTTTTTCATACCATTTCATCCTATCACCGACTCTAAAGCTGATAAAATGAAGAAAAAGCCGTAAAAAACATTATTCTTGTCAATAAGAGCAAGCCACGATACAACACCGCATCACAAATCAATTGCGAATATCCGCGATTCGATAACCCTGTACTGCTGTTACAGCAGAGCGAGGAATCATATGTCTACATCTGAACGCATTCAAAAAATCATAGCCCAAGCAGGTCTTGCATCTCGAAGAGAAGCCGAAACACTCATTGCAGAAGGCCAAGTGACCGTTAACGGAAAAACAGCAAAATTGGGCGACAAAGCCACTCTTGGAGAAGATGCCATCAAGGTAAAAGGTAAACTCATCCACAATGCTGAGAACAAAGTTTACTATCTATTTTATAAACCAAAAAATGTAATCGCCATGGTGAACGAAGATGAAGAAGGACGCGACACCATTAAAAATTTCGTACGTGGAATCAATGAACGTGTGTTCACGGTTGGTCGTATGGATTTTTCTGGTGAAGGCGCAATCTTGCTTACCAATGATGGTGAGATGGCTCAAAAACTGACTAAATCAAATGATCTCATTCGTCGTTACCATGTAAAAGTAGATCGTCATCCAACTCAAGATGATCTTGATCGTTTAGGACGTGGTGGCCGTATTGAAAAAGTATCCATGAATCCGCATCACATTCGTGTGGTTCAAGAATATGCAAAGAACGCTTTGATTGAAATTTCATTCCAAGGTTCTGGCGTAACAGAAATCCGTAAATATTTTGAAAACAAAGGATTTTTCCCTGAAAAAGTGATCCGTGTAGGAATTGGTCATTTAAAAGCAGATAAGATGAAACCAGGTGAAGTGAAAAAAGTAGATGCTACTTCTATTCAAGCACTACTCATTCAACCTGAACTCACGACAAAATTAATTGAAAATATTGTTAAAACAAAAACTAAACGCAATGAGCATGCTGAAGAGAGATCCACTCCAGATAGTAGAGCATCAGCAGGCAGAAAAACATTCTCAGAAGTAGATAGTGAAGATCGTCCTTCACGTCGTCCGCCACGTGGTCGTCCACTTCCTGCAGAACGTGCAGCTGGTATCAAGCGTGCTCCTCGTGGTGATCTACCTACTCCACGTTTTAAAAAATCAGAAACCTCTGGAGATCGCGCTCGTGGTGATCGTCCGATGAGAAGTGATCGCCCAAGTTTTGGTGGAGATCGTAAACCTTCATTCGGAAGAGGCGCTCCTCGCGGCGGCGGAGATCGTCCTGCATTCGGAGATCGCAAACCATTCAGTGATCGAGCTCCTCGTGGATCTGTTCGTGGTGGCGGAGATCGCCCATCATTTGGTGATCGTAAGCCTTCATTCGGCAGAGGTGCTCCTCGCGGTGGTGATCGCCCAAGTTTTGGTGATCGTCCAGCACGCGGCGGCGGAGATCGTCCATCATTTGGTGATCGTAAACCTTCATTTGGTAGAGGTGCTCCTCGCGGCGGTGATCGCCCAAGTTTTGGTGATCGCGCTCCTCGTGGTGGCGGAGATCGTCCATCATTTGGTGATCGTAAGCCTTCATTTGGCAGAGGTGCTCCTCGCGGAGGTGGAAGTGATAGACCAGCCCGCGCAGGTGGTAGAGCTGGATTTCAGCCTCGTTTTAAACGATAATCTTGTTAGATTAAAAATAAAAAAAACGGCTAATAACTTAAATGTATTAGCCGTTTTTTTTGATTTTCTTTTGTTCAAATACAAAAAACAAAAAAACCTGAATGTGATACACATCCAGGTTTTTTCTTTCAGCAAATTTCTTGCGAAAATGCCATAAATTTTATTAGTAGAGGGGTCGGATATTATCCGCCGTATCCACCTCCACCGCCGCCGCGTCCACCGCGTCCGCCGCCGTCACCACGACCGCCACCGCCGCGACCACCACGACCACCGCCACCGCCGCCGTATCCACCGCGACCGCCGCCGTCACCACGACCGCCACCGCCGCCGTATCCACCGCGTCCGCCACCGCCGCCGCCGTATCCACCGCGTCCGCCGCCACCTTCACGTGGTTGCATTTCGCGAGCTTCATTCACAGTGATGGTACGACCTTCGTACTCAGCACCATTTAATTTATCAATAGCAGCTTGTGCTTCTGTATCGTTAGACATTTCAACGAATCCGAAGCCTTTTGAGCGACCAGACATACGATCTGTAATCACTTTTGCAGATTCAACTGTTCCGTACTGTGCGAATGTTTCTTGAAGAACTTGATCTGTTGCAGAGAACGGAAGGTTTCCTACAAAAATACGTTTACCCATTTTTTTTACTTAATCCATATATGAGCACAGGCTTTACCCATACTCGGTTTTTAGTTAACCAGGACTCAAATTTCACGGAGTAACGTAACAGGTCTTTACGAACTAGAACACGGACACTCTCGGAACTGAATACTGAAGACACAGACAGTTTCGCATAAACAAGCGCAACGCGCAATCATTGATTTAGGCTCTGAACTTGCAGTTTTAATCATCAAAAAGTGATGAAATGAAAATCAAAAAAATGGAAAAATTAGGATTTTATTTCTATAGAACTTTAGAACGCTGAGTGATTAATTTTAACGAAGTACACATAGTTCCCGTACTTTTAAACCAATATTCTTCTTTAATTACGTGCATTTACAACGCTTCGTATTGGACGTTTTTTGAATTGAATTCAAGTCTAATCATTCTTTAACATTGACAAAAAAATAGAACCGAGAGACCATTCATTCACAATTTTAATTACGTGGTTTATCGCGGGGTGGAGCAGCCTGGTAGCTCGTTGGGCTCATAACCCAAAGGTCGTAAGTTCAAATCTTGCCCCCGCAACCAATTCGAAAAAACCCCCCTGACGATTCAATTCGTTAGGGGGGTTTTTTATGAACCATGGTTCCGTTCGTTCATTAATCAATTGGAAAAATTTTATCTAGAACTCTAGCAACACAGGAACGAACAGCAGTTTGGCCATAACCAAACCTTTTCGAAATATATTTTTGATTATCAAACTGCTGCTTCGGGAAAATCTTATTTAAACTTTTAATAAAATCCTGATCTTTTTCTAATGGCTGCCTAATATATTTATATGAAAAATCAAGATATCGAACTCGGTTTGTATGAACAAATTTAGTCTCTAAAGGATTATAATAGCCAAACTCTGCATAACCATGAAATGCCGATCTCTCCATTAGTTGTGCAAGTTCATTTGTTCCTAAATCTTTTACGCCCCAGCCTTTTAATATCAGCTCTTTTGCTAATTGATCATTTGCTTCGACAATTGCATAAGGTTTTAGTGAGTTTATTAATCCCTCTGATTTTAAATAAACTTCCGTTTGATTCACAGTTTCATTGAATGATTTTCCTGAGGTGGTCATGTCAATGAGTAAAATTTTTCTTCCTGCCAATAATTTTTTAGAAGGGAAATATTTACGAAAGTGTTGAAATAATTTCTTCTGAACTTTTTCCTGATTGTTCGAATTAAAATTTCCCATACTACTGAGTGGTACCGTTGAAGCAATGTCAGGATGAATTTCTTGGAAAAGCGCAATGATTGGTACTGGACTACGCCCTACTCCTAAGTAGAAATATTCGTTAGGAGGATACTTTTCTAAAATTTCAAGATTGATTTCTTTCACCGACTGCAACCATTGAGGAAGGTCACTAGCATGACCAACGCTTAGATCTAAAAAAGAACTCAGTAAAAAAACTAAAACAAATGCATTTCGAAAAATTCCGGTATTCACTCCTCTACTATTCGGAATAATTAGCTAATTCATTAAAATTCAATGATTCCGTCAATTTATTAACTCATTTTAATTTTGAACTACTTTTTCAATGCCACACTCGCGATAAAAATATCCTTTGTTGCTTTACTGAGACGATCAAACAACACACGAGAAAGATGTCTATAAAATGTAGCAACGGCATAGGGATACTTTTTCATGAAATCTTCAAAATCATTTGCCGAAAGCGAAAGACATTCACATCGAGTGTAAGCCACCACATTTGCACTTCTTGCAAAATACCCAAAAAGAACACTTTCTCCAAAATATGGATTTGAACTAGCATCAGTTCTGGCAATCACTATATTTTGTCCTTGATCATCTTTTTTGTTCACTTCTACTTGACCACTCAAAAGAAAAAACATCCTCGGATCACTTTCTTTTTCATTAATGATAAAGTCACGAACTTGATAAGCTTCTTTCTTCATTAAGTTCGATAAAGCCTGAAGTGCTTCCGGTTCCTTTTCTAAGCCGCTAAAAAGTTCAAATTTAGTAATGTTATTCATGAGACCAAATCCCAAAAAGATTTTTATCATGATCACGTAGCAATTGAAAACATCCCATTCCATCTGGGATATCCACTCTTTTACCAATCAAGGTTGCACCTAACTTTTTTGCGATAACAGTTGAAAGTGAAAGTTTTGGAACTGCAAAATACATCACAGGAGTTTCACCCATTACCGCTTTGCCTTCTCTTATTCTTAATCCTCCAATTAACTCTTTTCCAGCTTTGATCATCAAATATTCTTCACCCATAGGCTGAAACTTCCAACCCAACAACTTTGAATAAAAATTCTTTGATTTTATTAAATTTTTAACTGGAATATCAAACCAAACAAACTCACCCTTGATCAACTTCATCTAAACTCTCCATTCATTCACTGTTGCAAAAGCAACTTTATTGACGCTTCAAAAATTATAAATATAGTGTATTCTATTATAGTGAAGCTTTTACATTTTGAAACTTTATTTATCATGATCCTCAGCATTCATCCCACTCTTGCTCAAGAGCAAAAAGTGAGCCCACTAGAGCAACCTAAGGGCAAAATCGAAAGAAAAGCTACACTGGATCCTATGACGAAAACAAAAATAATCTTTGGTAGATCCATTAGAAAAAAAATCGAACATTGCACATCTGATATTGCAGTACTAGATGAAAAATCAAATTCTAACCTTGAAACCTTATTGCGTTTCCATGATGAAAAACATAAATCTAATTCAAGCCAATTGGATGATTCAAATATCTAGAAGCCTTAAGGCAAATTAATTTTACTGAATAGTTACTTGAAGCCCGTTAGTAAAATCAATAAATTGTTTAAGCTTATTAGATAGCTCTACCCGATCCCCAGATTTTACCTTATTGATCACCATTGGATTATCAGTATTGCAAAATCCAGAAATTTCACCAATCCATTGTTCATATTGTGAGGAGATATTTTGAGCGCGTAACAAATGACTTAAAGTATCAGCCGTGCACTCATCATTTGAGTTTTGATACACAACAAGATTAAAAATTTGAAGATCTGAAATTAGCCCACCTAAATAATAGCAAATGCGTACGTCGTCATCATGAGCAGTACCTGAGCTCATTCGTATATTAATTAATTCAGAAAGCATGCGACTATGCCTAATACTTTGAGAAATCATTCGTTTTGCATTTTCAGGGGTGGTGAAACAATCGTTTGCATTTGCTTGAACAAATCCTTGGGAAATAAAAAATAATAAAAACATTAAAAAGAATCGATTCATCCCTACTCCTCTTACTAGAATAATTTAAAGCATATATAGCTCTAATTGAAACTTTAATCAAGATATCGATAAATTCCCCAAAGCTATTGATAGAATTCGTTCCATGTCATAGAGTCATATACAATATGAGCTTAAATAAATTTCCTGAACTATCTAAATTCTTTACCACCTATTTTTCTGAGGCCGATGCCGAACAGGATTTGGAATCTACTAAATCTTTTCTTTCTACCGCTTCAACGAATGAGCAACAAAAAGTTTTGCTTCAAGCTAAAGAATTGATCAATGAATCTCATTCGATCGTTGAGGATTTAGGAATGCAGGCAAACCGTTGGTTTGGAGATGCCGAAGAAGCGCAAGCTTGGGTTAAAACCATCATTGGTTTTATGGATAACAATCAAAGTTCTGATTCTGTGATCGTTAAAGATTCAAATGGAGCAACATTAGCCGACGGAGACGCAGTTACTGTAATCAAGGATCTAAAGGTTAAAGGCGGAACTAGTGATCTAAAACGCGGAACCCTAGTTAAAAAAATTCGCCTCATCGGAGATCCAGAAAACATTGAGTGCAATGTGAATGGAAGCACTCTCGTTTTAAAAACATGTTTTCTAAAGAAGGCTTAAAATCACTAAGGGTTTTTAAACCAAGGTAAATCATTCCACAAAAGTGCGGAAAGCTCATCTTGTCCTTTAGCATTAGGATGAAAGCAATCTTTGGCTAATCCCTCAATTTTAATCTCTCTTTTGAAAAGAGAATGACTAAATATAAAATCAAATTGAGGATAAGTTTTAGAAAGTTCAAGAGTGATCGACTCAAGAAATTTATTTTTATTCTCAATCACCTGAACACTCGCAGCATATTGCTCAGGCGTATTCCAGGTTACTAAAGGTAAACAATATTTATCTTTTTCTTTAATACGATATTCACAAGTTGTATCTTTACTCAAAGGGTAATCTAAAATTTCTCTTTTTCCTAAATCAGGAATTTTTGGAAGTGAAGATACTAAAACTCGAATGGGTTGATCTTGCTTAATCACCGAAATGATTTTAAAAAATTCACGAATTGAAGCAGCCATCTCCACTTCAGGAGTACCCCCCGGATTCCAATCAATGCATGCATCATTGGAACCAATCAAAAAAGTAAGGTACAATACTTTTTGAAATTCACCGGTTTTCCAAATATTAATGATATCTTTTGCCTGACCGGGAAGATCAGCAGCAACAGCCCCAGCCATTGCAAAATTTCTACTTTCTAATTCTAATTCTGGTTCAGCAATTTTAAGATAATCCTTCAATCGAACATAATGAGATTGAATATTGCTACCAGTACCAAATGATAAAGTAGATTTATTATTTAAGAGTTGGGCAAGCCGCACTTTCCATTCAGGAATATTATGAGGTGGATGAGGTGGAGAAGTAATTTTATTTTCTGAAGCTAAAATAACTGCACTGGTGTTGGCAAGAAAACCTGCGCTAATTGAATCACCCACTGTAATCATCAGAGCTTTTGATTTTTGTTCAGCAGCATGAGAGTTTGTCATCGAAGTAAATAACAATAAATTCAGCAGTATGATGCTAAAGAATCTCATAGATATATTCTAACAGTACTTCACGACTAAAGCACTTTTAATTTCATCATCAAAACATTCACTAAAGTGAGTGAGAATAATCCCGTCAAAAACTTAGCCAAAAAGCTCCATTCCTGAAGTGGACTGATCACAAATGGAAGAAAAAAGATCAGAGAAATTGGAACAAAAATTAAGGTGCTTTTTGCATAAGAAGAAAGCTCACCCACTGATGTGCCTTGATAACCCATGAAAGCAAACGCAATAACGCTTGTCAAAGGTAGAGCCAAAATCAATCCTCCTAGACTTGGATTTCTTTTGGCAATCTCAGTACTCACAGCAATCACTAAAGATGAAACTAAAACTTTTATAAAAAATGGCATCTGTAACAAAGTGATTACACCAATCAATTGTATTTAGACAAGAAACTTCTTTTAGCTTTTGTATTCCAGATGGATCGGAGGTGGTTCATGTTTTCCCCATTTTCCAACCCGTTCTACACTACTCGCTTGAGGACCATTCTCCCCCATTTCTTCCACAAACCGAACTTCATCTCCTAAGTTCAGAAAATCAAAACCTCTACCCAGAACACTATTTTTGTTAAAATAAACTTCTCTACCCGTTGATGTTTTTAAAAAGCCACCATCGTTTTCAAGCAATATCTTAATCACGATTCCTTGAAGGGGTTTTTCATGGTGCCTCTTTTTTTCTCGGGAATTTAATTTTGAATAATCTTCCAATTGACGTCTAGCGGCTCTAAATGCATCCCTGACAGCTAAATAAGGATCCTCATGAGGTTGATGCAAAGGCGGATTTCGATCTACTAAAATCTCATTTCCGGGCAAAGTTAAATCAATCCGTACATGATAGAGATTTCCTTGCTGTTTTCTTTTTTCTGATAGTCCAACCACCACTCTTGCTGAAATTAAATAAGGAAAAATGTTATCGAGTTGTTCCATTTTATCTTTAATGATCGATTCAAGCGCGTTAGAATGATCTAAATGAACAAATGAAATTTGTAACGGTACTTGCATAAAATATGTCTCCACATTTATTGATGCATTTTAAGTGCCAATTAATTCTTTAAAACCAAATTCGATCCAAAACCTTCCAGCATCTGTTTTAATTGGAACAGTAATCGTATTTTTTTCTTTACCGCAGCTATTGGATTGAATGGACTCACCACGAATTAAACTTGGTAGTGCCATACGGATTGCATGACCTTGTTGATTTAAAACTTGTTTGGCAACCCCGAAACAAACATTGGTAATTTCAGAAGCACCATCTTGTACCTCATCATCAACCTCGGTATAATTTTCTCCCAACATCTTATTGATTAAGGATAAAAAAGTAGCTTTTTCATAATACATTCCGAAAAAACCAGAAAAATTCTGATCGGTGACACCAATAATGCTACCTACATCGAAAGTAAAAAAGTTTTTTGGAGATTTTAAAAATGGAGCCCCAATTTCAATTTGTGTTCCAAATTGAGTTTCTAATGTTTTTCTTCCTGCTTTCACAAATTCTAACAATACTTCTGCTCCCCAGTTTTTATTAAATACTTTGGTAACTGAGGGTGGCTGAACATCTTCATTTTTTTGATTGATGTGAAACACCTGATAAAAAGGACCAAACTCCGTTAGATAGGCTAATGTTTGAACCGTTTGTCCTCCTGAGGAACCTGCCTTTTGGATATTTACACCTGACAATAAGGAAGGGAGAGCAACTTGTAATCCCATTCCTTTTTTATTGAGTTCTGCTTTTGCAACTCCAAAAATAATATTGGTAAATTCAGCAGCTCCATCTTCTATATCAGAGCTCATTTCTGTAAAATCAGTTTCAAGCATTCTATTAATAATGCCCAAAAACACCTTTTTACTGAACTGCATTGAAACCGAACCTTGTAGCGTAGGTGAAGTGATTCCAATTAATCCAGCAACGGTACTGATTCCAGGAGGAGTTTTTCCTCTTTCAAGAAGCTTCACCGAATGAATCGTTGTTTTGCAAAGATCAAGAATGGTCTTTTGAGTTCCCTCTTGAAACTCATGTAAAATTTCATCAAAACTAAAGTTAGACATCCTTTAATGCTGCTAAAATAGTGAGAATTTTACAATCAGGATATTTGTGTGGTGTTTTTTTGACGCAAAAAATATCAAACACTATTTCAATCGATGAACCAACGCTTCTAATCCGTTTAATTTGATTTCGTACAATAGCCCCAGAAGTTCACCTAACTTACCGGGAGGTAACCCCTTAGAATGGTACCAAACCACATAAGGTTCAGGTAAATCAATCAGGAGTACATCCTTATACTTTCCAAATGGCATTTTCATCGTTGCCAGTGTTTTTAAATCATTTTGGCTCATGCCAACTAAAGTATCATAAAAATTTAAAAACCCTGCCAATAAGCAGCATCCACTTCACTTTTTATAAATTCAGTTTTTTCAAACCCTGTTCTTTCTAACGTATCAATATCTTGTGGCTGCCAAAAATACATGGATTTTTTAATGAGATAACAATAACTTTCTTGTTGATGTTGTTCATAATCAGAATACTTTAAAACGGTCGGACATACAGTTTTTGGAACAATAAAATAATTAGTCCATTGATGCATCTTTGTAGGCCCATTCATGAAAGTATAATCAATCACATTTTCAGTAATTTCATTCCCTTCATTCACTAATACATAAGGTGAAACATGAAACCACCAATAGTAATTATAATCCCAAATATATTTTGAAGTAAAAAAGAGAAATACTTTCATTAAATTTATATTCCGCTTCTTGTTTTCTTCATAAACCCAAACATGAGCTTTATTATAACATTGAGCACGAGATCGAAAATTCGGATTTAACTCCCTAAATATTACATTCGCATCACCCATACTGGGCAAAACGGTTGGAACATATTCAAATAGTGAGGGAAGTAAGAAATCATGCATTCCTGATGCACTGGCTCCAATCACTTTTACATTGCTGATGATACGGTCATCATTTAATTCAATTTCAAAAACTAAGTGTTTTTTTGTCCCTTCAGTGAGCATAGTTAACATTTTAATTTGATCAATCGGCAACTTACCCACTACCCCATCTTTCATTAAAAATATTAAATGAGGATCCGTTTCGTTTCTGGCTAAATGAACTGAAGCAATCTCAGTTTGAATGGTTGATGCAAAGCTAGCTGTGGATAAATATAACAATAGTGCAATCTTAAACATATCATTTAAAAAGCATGAAATATGCCAAATAAAAATTAAATTGTCACATTGATGCTCGATCATGGTTCTAATCAATTATCAATAATTTTATAATGGCACTATCATTGCAAAAGATGAATCCATGAATAATACAAATATTAATATGGGTTTTAACATTGATCGATCACTTCATGCTCTGGTTGCTTTTATCTCATTTACGGCTGTTGGAATGGCAATAGAAAGCTGTTCCACCATTCCTAAAGCTGAAATTGCTTCCGATGCAAACCCCACCGCTGAAGTATTAAGCTTAAATAAATCTATACAAGAAGGTTATGCAAACCAATATGATATTCTTGCAAATGATGATTTTACGAAAGCAGTGGAATATGACGAAGATGCTAAAAATAATCTAAATAAAGGTAAATCAAATGAGAATATTTTAGATCTGGTGTCTTCCGGTAAAGGATATTTTATTGAAGCTAAAAATAAATCTAATTCAAGAAGGCCGTCGGTAGAAAGGATCTTGAAAGCTCGAAGTGCTGCATTAGCAGCTGGTATCAGAAATGCGGAACAAGAAGAAAAGCTTAAGGAAGTGGATCAACAATTGAGATCAAATTCCGATAATTTTAATACAAAATTAAGTGAAAATGAATTTTTAAAATTTGAGAATGATTATTATAGTCTTGAATTATTAAGCATACAAAATCGTGAACTCAATTCGATTCGTAATTTAATATCAAGTGCGAAAAATAAAAATGCTGTTAAATATGCACCAAAAACATATCTACAAGCAGAAACTGATTTTAAAAACGCTGAAAATGCTATTAAAAATGCCCCCTATGACAGAGCGACTTATCAATCCTCAGTTGATAAAGCTCAAGCAAGTGCAAACTATCTCTTTTCCATTACCTCTAGAATCAATACTTCAAATCCCAGAATGAATGAAGAAACTGCACTTCAAGTAGTGAAACAAGATAAGGAACCTAGTTATCTTCAGACAGCTTTAAACACTGAAGAGGCTTCGAAAAGAAACCTTGAAAAAACACTGACTGAAAAAGAAATCGTCCTTTCACAACTTCAAAGTAAACAACAAAGACAAGAAGCAATTGCATCCGCTCAAAATGAGTTCACAGAAGATGAGGCTGAAGTTTTTCAACAAGGTGATAAAGTTTTAATTCGCTTGAAAAAAATAAACTTTCCATCTGGAAGTGCCAAAATCCCTAGCGCATCAGATGCCCTACTTTCTAAGGTAATGAGCACGATTGATCGACTCAATCCTGATGAGATTAAGGTTGAAGGACACACTGACACTACCGGAAGCCCTCGAAAAAATATTGAGCTCTCACAATTAAGAGCAATGGAAATTGCCAACTATTTGAAAAACGATCCTAAATCGACAGCAAAGATTGAAGCTGTCGGACGAGGATATGAAAAACCAATTGCTACGAACAAAACGGCAATAGGGCGTGCTCAAAATAGACGAGTAGATATTATCATCACGCCCAAATCATCAATTTAGCTGATATCGGCTAAATCCTGTCACCTAAGCGCTCCTGGAATTTTATTCAGGGGCGCTTTCCTTATTTTATAGAATTCAGTAAATTTAAAACATCAGTATTCTGATTGTAACTTGCCATATCTTTTGATGAAGCAAGACACTTCGCACTTGGAGAAACCTTCGCTTCTTTTATCATCAGTTGAACCATTTGCAGATATCCTTGGCGAGAAGCAACTGCGAGAGGACAAAGTTTTCCACGAGCATTCACATCTATATCTGTTTTAGTGAGTAAAATACGAGCCACTTCGATTGAATCATTGAGTGCTGCTACATGAAGTGGATTTCTACCCATTAAAGTTGTCACATTCACATCCGCTGATCGAGCGAGCAATAACTCCACCGATTCAGTTTTTTCATACTTAGCTGCAACCATGAGGGGTGTGTATTGAGAAATAGGTTGAGCTAAATTAGGATTTGCACCTTGCTCTAAAAGTGCCGCCACCATTTCATTTGAATCAAGTTTGATGGCGTAAGTGAGTGGAGTTTCTGTATCGGTAACCGAATCAACGGAAACTCCAGCTTTAATTTGAGCCACTACCCCAGGAACATCATCATTGATCAGGGCATCCCAAAATAAATCGTAAGGTTTTTCTTCGGCCATTGCAGATGGGGTAAATAATAGAAAAATAAGCGATAACATGAAGAGGTATTATCAATTACAACGCGCTAGGTCAATCTGCATTATCTTCTTCTGGGAATGATTCAATCATCTGATCTCTAATATGTTCGAGTTCACGAAGTCTTTTACGTAAACGGATGTGGATTCCCAAAGTACTCAAAATGGGGAGGAGCCTCTCAGCTGCCTTCTCCTCTTTCACAATAAAAAATAGTGGGATGCGCTTTTGTTTTTCAATCGAACCAATGAGAGCTTCAGCCAGCTCATGTTCTGGATCAGCATGCGCTTCAAGTGTCACTAGTCCTAGTAATCCTGCTTGGGGTTCAGCGATCCCAGCACATTGCACGAACACTTCCTGATCCCCTTGAAAGCGAGTAGCGGGCAGATAAAAGGAAGACGCTTCCCAAACACCATCTCTCAGTAACCCTGCTGCCTGAATTCGTTTTAGTCGTGCTTCTTGGATTTCGATCGCATCGTATTTTTTAAATTGTTCATCTGGAAACTCACTCACTTCAGCGCGCCAACTTTTACTCACCTTCCATAAGTGATAGCAAAAATCTTCCGTTTCCCCGAGCATAGGTAATTTTTCTTCATCCACCATCGTTACCGCTGTATTGATGGCATCTAATACTTCATAGAGGATTTTCTTTTCATCCGTACGAAGTGGTTCTGGAGGCTGTCCAGGTTTACAAGATTCATCCGAATCAATGTCATCTTCAGTGATTCCCACTTTGATTGCATCAGTAGTGGCAAAATCTAATCCAAACTCAGGTATCCATTCACCACTTCTATATTGCAAATAGCGGTAACAAGGATCATGTCCACGCAAAATGAGAAGTTTGAAATCAGACGCCTGATCTTCTCCAAAAAATGCACAAACAGTTTGCGTTTCTTCTGCATTCGATGGATCAGTGACTTCAATAAAAATACCAGTCCATTCATCAAAACGTGTCCATGGAGCAAGCTCTAAAAAACGTTCGATAATTTGGTCAGGAGCTGGTGATTGTGGATTCATTAACTATTGTTTTACTATTATTTTACGGTATCAGAGTAGAAAATTCGGTACGCGACTGGAACCTGATAGTAATCTTTAGGTTCATAAAACTTCATCGTGCGACTATCTTGAAGTTTTTTAGTCATTTCTTCTCCTGCCATAGCTCTACGCCATACATAAGGAGTCACTAAACAAGAATCGCGGTGCATGCCCAAACCTTCTTGATCCGCTTTTACATAAGCCATTTGATAGGCATCACAATGTAATTTATTTGGATAAATACAATAGTTTACTGCATATCCACGACGAACCTGCTCAAAGTTAAGATTGGCATTTCCTTTATAAACATGGCCAAGAATTCTGCCGTAGCGATCGCATCTCACTTGATCCAGTTCCAATGTAATTTGATCTCCAGATTGAACCATGGATAACAAAGATTGCTTTGCTAAAACACCCCATTTTGGTTGAGCCAAAGCCTTGAAATGAAGCTCAGGAGTATCCATGCCGAGCATACGAATCGCGAGTAATTTATTGTTAGCATAAAAGTGAATGGTATCTCCATCCACTACTCGATAAACTTTACCCGTTAGGGTTTTAATCCCTTTATATTCCCATTCATTACAGTAATCCGTTTTTTGGTATGGACCGTCTGAATCCTTCCCTAATCGCTCTACTAATCCACAAGAATTAGGAAGATTTACATTCATTTGTGTTTTTAAAAACATTCTCACATCCGCTTCGGTGCGAGGCGCAGTTTGAGTTTGCGCAATAGAATTAAGGGATGAAAGTAAAGTGAACGCTAGAGCAACCAAAATAGGAGTTAGATTCATAGGGCACACCCTAGTCTCGTCGGTTTTTCCTGTCAATTCGAGAATGGTTGAGCTAAAGAGTTCAACTACTCATGAGCAAAATCACGCTACCCATCCCTATATTGGTTCTCCAGCATCCTCAGGAGCCTTCCAGAAAAGATCACGCAGTGAGTTCAGTTTCTGTATTAGAAGAAAATCTTTTTCCTTGCCAGGTCAACGTAGGACTCTCTTGGCGTAATCTCGAAGCCGCACTCAAAAAATTTGAGGCCGTTCAGGGCATTCCAGAATTTAAAAAAGCCAGTAATTGGGGAACCCTCTATTTAGGAACTCAAAAGCAAACCCAAAATAAAGATGAAATTAAATTTTCAAGTGAACCCGGATTGTACTTCATGGATAAAAAAGAAGATGCAATATGTGGAATTATTTTACTCGATGGAACTTGGTCTCAAGCGAAAACACTTTGGTGGAGGAATGCCTGGTTATTAAAAACTAGACGCATGCACTTGATCCCTAAACAAAAATCTCTCTACGGTAATATAAGAAAAGAGCCGCGACCTGAATGTGTATCCACACTCGAAGCCGCAGCTGAAACATTAAGTTTTTTAGGGGTAGAACCTAGCGTGGAATCAACTCTAAAAGAAAAATTCTCCGAACAACTCAAGGCTTTTAAAGCCTCAAGAGTGACGATTAAATCTAAATAGACTAGCGCTTTTGATTTTTTTGCATTTGAGCGAGCATGTCCATCGCTTTTTTCATTTGCGCTTGCATGTTAGGATTATTCATTTGTCCCATGAGTGCACTCATATCTGGCATTCCTTGGGGAGCTCTACCTTGGCCAGGTTTTCCACCCATCATGCCTTGCATTTGGCTCATCATCGCATTCATATCAGGCATTCCGTTTTTGCCACCCATTTGCTTCATCATTTTGATGGAAGGATAAATAACTTTAAAGAAAAGAAATACATTGATCGCAGTTAAAATCGCTACAAAAATCCAACTCACTAATATCCAGTTCATATCATCTCCAATCACAAAGTTTGTCTTTGAAGACTAGCGAAGCGTGAGGTGTAACGTCAAGGCCAAAAAACCGGCTTCAATTTGCGGTTAAACTTTTCATCAAAATGTGCGTCATTCTTGAAACAAACTCTGCAAACCGATTCTGGAACGGGTGTAGCCAATAGACGGCCATCCGCTTTTTCATCACTTTTTAAAATAGTAAAGGTAGTCACCATGAGCCATAGGGATAAATCGTGAGAATTCATTAATGGCCGACTTAATGGAAATGGAAGAACAATTTTTTTCTTCAAAAATCCGGTTGGTGTCGACATCATTTCATTTGTTTTGACACTAAAGCTGGATGAATAACACCCCATGGAATCATCATCAAAGGTTTGTCCTATTGGTTTAGCCAAATAATAAATTTCACGTGGTAATGGTATTTTTGTTAAGGAAGTTTTCAAACACTTCGGGTTTGTTTCTTCTTCTTGATCCAGTTCCAAATAAGGTTGAATCGCTGGCACATAAAAGTATGTAGCCTGACCCTTTTCAATAGAGTTTACACATTCCCTGATCGAACTTCCGTTTTTAACAGCATCATTCCACAGTTCCTCTGGATGTTGGCAACTTAACACTCGATCTTTCACTTTAAAATCATCATGCTCTGTTGGGGCATAATCGGGGCGATGATAAGCAACCGCAAGAACGTTCACTCTCTCTATTTGAACTTTGGTGCTTTCTGATTTTACCATGTAAGAACGAGTGCAAGAAAGATTCATGATGAGTGGTAATAGAAAAAGGGTGCTGATCAATTTGTTCATAGATTTATTTAGTGTTTCTCACTTGCTCATTTAGTTTGTTTAATTCGAGTTGCATTAACTCTCTCACTCGCTCTATGAATACGCCCATCTCGCTCTTAGGAACATCTTTGGTTTCGATTGGATCTAAAACCTTCACAATCACCTTACCACCCGACAACTCAAAACGCTCCAAAACTGCAATACCTTTTAAACTTGAGCAAACCACTGGAATGATGGGAAGGCCTTTAGAAAAGGCAATGTGAAAAGCACCTTTTTTAAATGGCAATAAAACTTCATTTGATTTTTTATTTCTTGTTCCCTCAGGAAAAATGGATGCGGCTAAATTTTTCTTCACCAAGATATCAGCTAAATGATCCATCTGAGTATGGGAATCAAATTTATTGGAACGATCGATGAATAAATTTCCAGCTGCTTTGAAATACCAACCAATGATCGGGATATAAACAACTTCTTTTTTAGCTACCACTACAGAATTTTTTGGAGAAAATGCACCAATTAAAGCTAAATCTAATGCAGATTGATGATTGCCGACATAAACTACCGGGCGATTGATGTAGGCCTTCTCTTTATCGATGACTTCGATTTTAATCCCCACCACGAAGCAAACAAATCTGGTGAACATTTGAATGAAAACCCAGTTCAGAACCGGATTTCCCCACCATGGCATTCCAAAAACAACGACCAAGATAGAGATGATCAGCATCCCCACCATTACCGTGAATGCTTTTAAATAATTAAGAATCTTCATGAATCCCACACCGTATTTTTAGTGCAATTGGCGATGAATGCCTGAAGTGCTTTACTGGTAAATGTTTTATCTTTCATGCGACGAGAAAGTTCCATCCCCGTTTCACAAATCTTTTGATAATTAATTTCAGTATCCACACCCATTTCTTTCAACAGATAAAGTAAATCTTCTGTGGCTAAATTTCCAGCAGCTCCGGGCGCAAACGGACATCCGCCTAAACCACCAATAGAGGAATCAAACACGGTGATCCCTAATTCAAAAGCCCTCAATGCATTGGCGAGCGCTGTTCCACGGGTATCATGAAAATGAACGGCCAACAGATCTTTTGCTCGGGACGAATAATTTTGAAGAAGTGGTTTAATAATCGTTTCAACAGAAACTGGATTTGCCACCCCAATGGTATCTCCAATGGAGAGTTGATCTACCTCCAGTGCAATCATTTGATCCAAAACCGCTAAAGATTGTGCAGGTTTTATTTTACCTTCAAACGGACATCCCCATACAGTGGAAACATAACCCCGAACTTTAATATCACCCAAAGACTTCACTCGGGCCATCATCTGTTTCATTTCAGTAAAGGAATCACTCACACTCATTCCAATATTATTTTGATTGAAAGTTTCACTCACTGCCGTGAAGAGCGCGATGTTTTTTACATTTTTAGAAAGTGCTCTCTCTAAGCCCTTCCTATTGGGAACCAAGTACCAAAAGTTTACATCCTGATGCGGAGAGAGTTTTGTTTGTAACTCTTCGCTATCGGCCATTTGAGGAACGCGATCGGCACGCACGAATGCTCCAGCTTCAATATCTTTTAAGCCGGTTTTAGCTAACGATTCCACTAACCAAACTTTATCGGCTAAACTCAGAATTGTTTTTTCGTTTTGAAGACCATCACGGGGTCCAACTTCAAAAATTTTGATCATAGTTTAAAATCCAAAAGTTTTTGTCCTGGGGTGAGCTGTTGGCCTTCGCTCACTAATATCTTCACTACGATTCCCGCTTCGCTTGATTTGATTGCAAACTCCATTTTCATCGCTTCAATCATGAGTAAAGGAGTATCTGCTTCTACTTTTTGCCCATCCGCAACCATCACCTTACGAACCTTACCCGGAAACTGAGCAGTGAAATCAGAGGCAGAATCATTTTTAGATCCAGCGCGAGCAACATTCAATCGTTCCCCGTAAAAATCTAAACCCGAAGTTACAGAACTCTTGGGCAATTTTGCCCAAATATGCCCCTTCACCCGATGATAAGAAAAACGCACGCGCTCTTCAGTTCCATCTGCCTTAGTATGAGTTCCAATCACCCATCCACCAGGGCGTTTTTCAAATTTCCATTCTTTGATCATTTCTGGAGTGGCATCATTCCAGGGCAGTTTTTTACCAAAAACTTTTGCTTGATGTTTCATGATAAATCTCCCTTAAAATGCGACCACAGAGCGCCTGCATCCGCAGTTTTAGAAACTCCAGGCGCATGAGCATGTTCTGAAATAGAATGTGCTTTTTCATAAGCAGATAAAAATTCCAAGTCAAGTTCTGAGGGCTGAGGATTGAATTTAAATTCTTGATCTAAAAAATGCGTGGTTACTTTTCCATCTACTACTTTTGGATGATGCGCAATTTCGGTGAGGTACTCAAGATTGGTTCCGATTCCACTCACCGCTGTTTCCCGTAAAACAAACTGCATTTTTTTTATCGCTAGATCTCGAGTCGGAGCAAATACAATCATTTTTGCAAGCAAGGAATCAAAACTCACTCCCATTTCTTGTCCTACTTCTACTCCACGATCCACTCGAATGCCCGGGCCACTTGGCCAAATCAAATGATTCACCTTACCCGTGCAAGGAATGAATCCTTGTGATGGATCTTCAGCATAAACGCGAACTTCTAATGAATGACCACGTGGTTCTTTTATTTCTGGTAAAGCATATTTTGAACCCTGCATGCCGAGTTTTAATTGCTCATGAACCAAATCAATTCCAGTTATGGATTCCGTTACTGGATGCTCCACTTGCAAACGCGTGTTCATCTCAATGAAAAAATAATCACCCGATTGATCCACTAAAAACTCAATCGTTCCTGCACTCCGGTATTTTGTATATTCAATTAACTTTAATGAACTTTCGTGAAGTCCTTTACGGGTTTTTTCTAAAAGATGAGGAGCAGGAGCTTCTTCCCAAACTTTTTGATGCCGACGCTGAAGTGTGCATTCACGTTCATACAAATGAACTCCTTGGCCTATTCCATTTCCAAAACATTGAACTTCAATATGGCGTGGACTCAGCACAAACCGTTCAAAAAATAGTGTTCCATCACCAAAAGCATTCAAAGCTTCACGAGCAGCACTCTCCGCTTGTTCTTTTAAATCTTCAATGCGATTCACTCTTCGCATTCCTTTACCACCACCACCCGCATGCGCTTTGATCAAAATGGGGAAACCAATGCGATCTGCCTCTTTTTTTAAATCAGCATCACTCGTAGTGGATAAGTCTAATTTTGCCCAAGGAACCGTTGGAACTCCGATTTTTTCAGCAATCTCTTTTGCTGCAATCTTTCCACCCATTTGCTCCATCGTGGAAGCAAGGGGTCCGAGGAGTGTTAAACCCGCCTCTTCGATTGCTTTTGCAAAATGAGGTCGCTCGGATAAAAATCCATATCCAGGATGAATGAGAGTGACTCCTAATTTTTTACAAACTTTAATAATGGCATCTACATCGAGATAGGCGGGCACTTGGGCCACTTCATCGGCCATGGTTACATGGCGAGCGTCTTCATCACCAGGAGCATAAATCGCTACTGTGGGAATTCCCATTTCATAAGCACCTTGAAAAATTCGGCACGCAATTTCAGAGCGATTGGCCACTAAAAGTTTATGCTTCATGATTTAGCTCCGCCGATCCAACTCGGTTTACGTTTTTGCAAAAATGCAGTGATGCCTTCTTGAGCTTCTGGTCCGACGCGAAGTTCGGCAAGCGTTTGAGCCACATACTGAATCGGATCAGACATGCGATCACGTTTTTCAGGCCAAGTGAGATCAAGAACCAAACGTTTAGCTACCGTCATTGCCTTTGGTCCACATTCCAGTAAATTTTTAGTGAGTGTACCTAAATATTGATCCAGCTCTGCACGAGTGCCAAACACTTCATGCACTAGTCCCACTTCTTTTGCTTTATCCGCTTTAAAGCGTTCAGCGCTAACGAAAAGTGCACGAGCATGAGACGCGCCAATTTTAGCCACTACAAACGGACCAATGCATGCAGGAACAATTCCCAATCGCACTTCGCTTAAACTGAAAACAGTATCTTTTGTAGAGAGAACCACATCACAAATAGAAACGAGTCCGACACCTCCGCCAATCGCTGCCCCTTCCACTACACCGATCACTGGTTTTGGGCATTCATTCAAAGTGGCAAACATCTCGGTGAGTACAGTGGTGTCTTTTAAATTTTCTTCGTAGGTGAGTTCGATCGATCGTTTCATCCAATTGAGATCACCACCGGCGCAAAACATTCCACTACCATCTTTCAAGTTGCTCCCTTGAAACACCACTACTTTTACTTCAGGCGAAATCACTTCATGAGTGAACACACGCCCAAGCTCTTCAATCATTTTTGCATTGAATGCATTTCTAATATCCGGGCGATTCAGCGAAAGAGTGAGAATCCCATTTGGATTCAAATCGAGCGCAAGAGTTTCATAGATGTAAGATTGAGTTTGCATGCATTAATTTTGTCAGATGCATGAAAAAAGTGCGAGTTTTTAAGTGTTGTGCGGTGCAAAATTATTAACGTTCAAACCGTTGCTGAAAAGCTAAATTTGCTGTTCGTGCCAAGGTGGTGTTGATTGCTGGTCCGAAAAGAGTTTGATCTGAATATCCCAAAATCAACGAGGAATTAGCCCCCACCAAATACGTCACGGTAGCCCCTGTGTTCCAAACCAATTTTTGAGACGTGAAAGCATCCATCACTTTCATTGGAGACTGATATTGGGTATCTAAACTCATTCCCACTCTCCACAAATCAGCGAAAGAATAACCGCCCCCCAGGGAAGCACTCAATAAGGTGCTCGCGTAACTCAATTCTTTTCCCAGTTTTAATACTAAGTTCGTGTCCCAATTGCTCCAACGTTTGATCGCGACCGCTCCAAGATGAATTTGATGAAAACCTAATCCACTGACATCGCTGGCAAGAGCTGATTGTGAGTGAGCCATTTCTCTACCCGTAGGAACCACCCATTGAGCGAAAGTGTACACTCTGGGCTTCCATTCAGAATATTCCCATTCTGGAATTGTTTCATAACCGATTGTGAATGAAACATCCCCTAACTGAGTATTGGTTTCTTGACGTGAAATCGAGGTGATTTTATTTTGGATCACCGGAATCGAAGTTCCCCATTGCCAGCGATCGCTAATCAAGGAAGCAAAATTGATTGAAATATTTCTACGGTATTCTTGATTGGATTCAGAATCTCTGAATACGGGCAACCCCTTACCCGCTCCTGCCGCATCTCCCACTACCGTGCCAGTGGAAACAGAGAGTGAAATAAATTTAGACTCATCCCCCGTGATCAAGGAAGGCAATGCACTGGAGCCCGCACAACAAGGCGCTGCATGAGAAGAATGAAGATAAAATGAAATGAATAAAAAAAGCATTAATGAGCGTGGTATGGAAGTTTTTGCACTTCTAGAATATTTCCAGAAAGATCCTTCAATTGAAATTGAATTTCCCAATTTCCACCCATCACAAACATCACTTCAGTGGCATCATAAACGCCGGGCAAGGTTTGTCCGTTTGCATCTTTAGATTCAGATAATTTTACTTTTTGTGAGCCATGCCCCATATCCGGCATCCACAGTTTCACTCCTGGTTGAATATTTTCTAAAGCAGTGAAAACACCTGGCTGATCTTTATGCCAAAAATATATTTTCATTGAACCTTCATCACTACCACGAGGTTCCTTCAACCAAATAAAATCAGCGCAAATGGTGTGAGATTGGAATTCCATTTTACAAGTGAGTGCGTTTTCATTTTCAATCGCAACCCCTTCAGGAATACGCACAGGATCCGTATGATTAAAAATGGGTGAATAACCGCAAGCCGCAGCTGATAATAAACAAACGCTAATAATTGAATTCATGATAATTCTCCTTTGATTGATCTTCATTAATGACTAATTTATCTCTTAATTTGGCATCCTAGAGCACGCGTTTTGGAAACAGTAATGGGTTTATTTTCAGATAATTCTTTAAGCGCATTGGCAAGGTATGGAATTTTTGCTTCTGCTGCATCGGCACTATCATCTACTCCACCCTCATAAACGATTTTATCTTTTTCAATAATATAAACGTGAGGAGTCTTGAGTGCTTTTAGTTGATTGGATATTTTTGAACCATGATCTTCAATGATTGGAAAAGTAATTCCTGATTCTTTAAAGTGAGATTTTGCAACTTCTACTGATTCATTTTGATTGGAGTGAACCCCGATAAATTCAAAACCATTTTTTGAATATTTTTCTGCCAACTCGCTGATTGTTTTTTCATGGCTCGCCGAACATGGACATTTTGCGGATAGAAAAACCACCACACTTGCCTTGGCGTCTTTTTTGGGAAAATGAATTTCTTTATTTTGAAAAAGATCAGAACCGGTAAAAAGAAGTGCAAATACCATTGAACGCGATGCGAGATGCTTCATGGGGGTAACTTATGATAAACTTTCTTTTGTCGCAATAGGTGTCTAACATCTTTGTGATGTTCGATGCGTTATTTTTAAAGGACCCATAGTTAAAATGGATATAACAGATCTTTCCTAAAGATCAGTTCCAGGTTCAATTCCTGGTGGGGCCGCCATTTTCCGACCTTGGTTTTCGATTCAAAAAGTTAACCCATGAACAACAAACAAGAGTTCTTCTATTGTTTTGTTCGAGATCGCAGATTCCATATTTCTTGAATTGCCCCGAACTGTCTTGATTTGGCTAAAGCCAGACTAAGACTTGGCTAAGGGGTTTTTCTAGAACTGAAGTTATCCAACCAAATTGTCATTGATCCTAACAACAGTTCACCGGCCCTGCTGGAATCGAACTACGAAAGGAACGAGGCTATGAAAGCGATAGACTTGAAGGATTTAATTAGTGGATTGATCACAGTGATCATCATTGCCATTTCAGTTGGGCAATATGGGAAGTTGAGAGATTTTGCGAAAAAGGAGTTTGTGAGGTCGATGGGAAATTGTCCCGCCGAGTATCGGAAGGGGTATGCGAGATAAATGCCAAACCTCAATTTCAACATTATCCATGCTCCCAAACGTTGACTTATCCTATTATAATCATTAAAATTTTCCACATACACGAAGATAAAAGAGGTATTATGGTAGCAGGCAGAGATGAAGCTAAGGATAAGATCCAGCAACTTGTCATTCAATTTAGAGATCATATTGGCGAATACAAGAAAGCTTCATATAACGAAGCTAGTTTAAGAATCGATTTTTTGAATAAGTTCTTTAAAATTTTAGGTTGGGACGTTGAAAATAACGAAGGCTTAACTCCTTCTTTTCGAGAAGTTATTACAGAAGATAGAGTTACTGTTGAAGGAAGAACGAAATCACCCGATTACTCATTTAGACTTAAAAATGGTACTCGGCAATTTTTCGTAGAAGCAAAAAAACCGGAAGTAAATATATCAAGTCATGCGCCTTCAGCTTTTCAGGTTCGTCGATATGGGTGGAACGCTGACGTAGGAATTAGCATTTTAACAAGTTTTGAATATCTTTCAGTATATGACTGTTCATCAAAGCCGACAGAGTCACAGGGCGCCAATTATTCACTACTTAAAATTTTTCATTTTGAAGATTACGTAAAAAATTTCGATTACATCTGGGACACGTTCTCAAAGGAAGCCGTATATAAGGGTAGTTTAATTAATTTTAAGCTCACTAAAAACAAGAAGGGCTCATCTTCAGTAGACAATGCGTTCCTTGAGTCTTTGGACGAATGGAGAGTGAGTCTCGCTAAGAGTATTTTTAAGAATAATGATATTGATGATGAAAATTTAAATTATGTTGTGCAAAAACTGATCGATCAAATAATTTTTTTACGAATTGCCGAGGATAGAGACATTGAAGAATACGGAAGCTTAAAGAAGATTTCAGAATCAAATGATGTTTTCAAAGATTTTTTAAAAATCTGTCACAAATCTAATGAAAAATACAATTCAGGGCTATTTGCTGAAGACAATATAATAAAGACGTTGAAAGTTGAGAGCAAGGAATTCTCAAATATTATTAGAGACCTTTATTTCCCTATCTCACCATACGAATTTTCCGTAATGCCTCTTGATATCTTGGGAAAAGCATACGAACAGTTTCTCGGTAAAGTAATTGTGATTGATAAGAAAGGGAGATTATCAGTAACCGAAAAGCCGGAAGTTAAGAAGGCTGGAGGGGTTTTTTATACTCCAAAATATATTGTTGAAAGCATTGTGGAAGATACTGTCGGAAAACTGCTTGAAAATAAAACACCAGAAGCAGTAGCAAAGTTAAAAATATTAGACCCAGCATGCGGGAGCGGAACATTTCTTCTTACTGCCTTTGAGCACTTACTAAATTGGCATAAAGCATATTTTGAAATTAATAAAAGCAAGCTTACAAAAAAAGCGCGAGAAGATGTCCTTACCCCTGATGGTGAGTTAACTACAAAATTTAAAGGGAAAATTCTTTTAAATAATATTTACGGTATTGATATTGATCGAAATGCGGTAGAAGTCACGAAACTCAGCCTACTCTTAAAATGTTTAGAGGGTGAAAGTAAAGATACTCTAAAAGCCCAAATGTCTTTATTCCAAGAGCGGGTTTTACCGACATTAGACAAGAATATAGTGAGTGGCAACTCACTTGTGGACTTCGATATTTATGGTCTTTCTCCCAGTCTTGAGTCCGATCTAGGGGTTAAAAGAAAAATTAATGCATTCAATTGGGAAACATCTTTTAAGGATGTATTTAAGGAAGGTGGCGGTTTTCAAGCAGTGATCGGAAATCCGCCATACGTAAGACAAGAACTTTTTTCTGAGTTGAAACCATATTTGGAGGAAAAATTTGAAGTTTATAATGGAGTAGCAGATTTATACACGTACTTTTTTGAACAGTCATATCGGCTTATGGCGCCAAATGGTTTGTTTTCAATAATTGTAGCAAATAAATGGTTTCGCGCGAGTTATGGTGAACAATTAAGAAAATGGTTAAAAACCGTTTGCTTGGAAAGTATCAAAGATTTTGGTGATCTTCCGGTCTTTGAAAACGCAACAACATACCCTTGTATCGTTAAAATCAAAAAATCAAAGCCGGCAAAGAAATTTTTGTTTTCTGATTTATTGAAACTTGGAATTCGAAATCCTAGGGAGCATAACACAGCTGAGTTTATTGATGTTGAGCTTTCTCGCCTAACAGATAAGGGCTGGGTTTTGGCGGATGAGAAAAGCCTAGATGTCCTTGATCAAATGAAGAAGATTGGGAAACCATTTCTCACGTATGTGAATAAAAATGTTTATCGAGGAGTTGTCACAGGAAAAAACGAAGCTTTTGTTATTTCAGAAGAACAGAAGAACGAATTAATTAAAAAAGATAAATCTAGTGCAGATTTAATTAAGGCTTTTGTTGAAGGTAAAGACGTAAAGGCCTTTTCTAAGATTAAGCCAAAGCACTATCTGATATTCACTCGGCGTGGCACTAATATTGCAAACTATCCAGCAATTGAAGAGCACTTGGAATCATTCAAATTAAAATTGATGCCTAAGCCAAAAAACTGGAAGCCGAAAAATGATGAAAAATGGCCGGGCCGCAAACCTGGGGAATACAAATGGTATGAGATTCAAGACAGTATTGAATATTATAAAGAATTCGATAAAGACAAAATCATCTATCCTAGTATTTGTAAACAGCCAGAATTTACTTTAGACAATGAATCACTTTATACAAATGATAAATGCTTCATTATTCCATTAAGTGATTTGTATTTATTGGGCGTTTTAAATTCTGAGTTGACATATTTTTGGTGTGAAATGCATTTGCCGAGATTAAGAGGAGGTTTTTTTGAAACTAAAATTCCAATTTTTAAAAATCTACCGATTTGTCAAATAGACAGTAAAAAAAAGGACATGGTACAGGAAAAAGATAAAATTGTGCAGTGCGTAAAGAAGATTTTGGCTTTGGCTAGTAATAGTAAGGATAAGGGCAAAGAGTCTAAGACCGAATGCAATTATTACAGAAATGAGATAAACAAGTCCGTGTATAAGATTTACGGCATTAAGCAAGTGGACAGTAAACATATTTCGGAGATTATTGAAAATGTTAAAAGATGATCAGGTTTTAGCTCAACTTATGTTCGATAAAGATTTAAATGTTACTGCTGCTTCAAAATGGAGTGACGAAGATATTCAAGAGATGATGACAACCTATCTCAAGACAAAACTTATCGCTTCAGAAACTAAAAACAATTCCTTGTATTTGATTATTAACGAAAAAATTTCGCAATTAAATTTGGCAATCAAACTTAAAACTAAAGCCAATTCCCATAACCAAGCGTCATACGAACAACCTTCAATTTAATTCTTTCTATTTTTTCCTATCTCTACTTTGGAGATTCTAGTCGACATCTAGCTTGAAGAGACATAAACCCAGCCAGATTTTTCTTTCAAACGACGCAATATTTTTTGTCTAACTAATCTTACCAAAGGCGTTGAAATCATATTTACTGAATAAATGTGGCCATTTTTTTCAAGCTCTTCCCTAGTTTCTCCAATTGTGCGTCTCGTTTTGAAGTATCCCGCGTTCGTTAACGCTATGACGTAGCCAGTGGGCCCACTAGATGTTCTTTTTGTTTTGGTCTTTGTTGGCGATGCTTTAAGCACATGTGCTTTAACGGCTGCTTTACCTTCCGAATCAAATTGAGCGATAGCTTTTGTCATTTGAATTACTTCATCTGGAGTGCCTTCCATTGTAACAAGGAGACCTGAAGGTAATGTTAATTGAGTTTTTGCCATAATACTTTTTCCTTTTTTTAGTTGTTCGCCGAATGGGCCTTGATAACAATTTGAGCTTCCTGAAAGCCTTGCTGCGTAAGCTTATAAAGCCCTTCCGCATTTTTATTTAAAAGTTTTTTGTTCCATAGTCTTTTCATCACGCTTGAAACCGAAGATTGAGCTCTTCGATCCATACTACCGCGAACCTGAGAAAAGCTTGCGTTTTCAGGGTAATAGCTATGCAACAATACAAGTGCCTCTTCTTCGGTCGATAAGTCACCAAAGACGATTTTTCTGGTGTCAAAATCTTCTACCATCGCCTCAACAGGCAACTGAATAAAAGCGACAAGCTTACCTGCTTCTTGCATAGTGGACGAAGTCACACTACGAACCAATTCAGTTAAAATCCATTGCGCCGAGGAATAGCACCATCTCTGATCATAAATGTTTGGATCAACATCGCCTTTATGAAGAATGTTCCTTTTGTTTCGGAATGTGTACATTCCTCGCGCAACACGAGCGACACAAATTTTTAATCCATCGTGAAGATTAGCCTGTTGTGATTCCAAAGTTTTGAGATACTCATCAATATTTGGTTTATTTTCAAATTTTCCGATATCCAGAAATTGCAATGCTTGAACGATAGATTCCACAAATTTACCAACAGATGATTTACCCAAAGTTCCCGTGACTGTATCCACACGGATATTCATAAACTCATTAACCAAATCGGTAGCAAGTTGAGGGTCGATCTTTGAAGTTAAAATAGTAATTACGTCTTTAGATTTCAAGTTGTAATCCTTTTGGCAGACATTTCGGTTCATTCATAAAAATATTTCAAGATTGTGAAACAGGTAACGTAGGGACGAGAATATTCAAAAGAGGCCCCAAACGTTACTCAGTCATATTACTTTTCTCTTCTTACAAGCCCCCAATTTGCGGCATTCCAGCTCTCAGATGAGATGTCATTACAATAAGGCAAAAGAAACATTCCCAAACGATTCAATTCTGCACTTGTGAGACCTTCAAAAGGAATTTCAACTTTAACTTCGAAGCCTGTAGAAACTGGAAAAGAAAGCTTTCTCGAAGGCTTCCCCTGAGGACTTTCTTCTTGCTCCTGAGCTTTATTTTGATTGCGAGACTTACCTGTAGAAACATTTTCGTCTTTAGCCTTCGATGTCGATTGCTTAGTTCGACTGATTACAGAACGTTCCCAAGCGGCCTTATCTTTTGACCATGCAGTGAAGTCATCTAAAGTATTTTTCACTCGAGACTTATAAACTTCAATAGTCTGACCAGTGAATTTATCTTTATTTTTAATGCTGAAACGATGAACTACTGAGTCGAGATTCTTTGTAATATACTCAACACACTTTTGGTCATCATCAAGAACGTTAAAAAGATTGTTACAAGCTGTTTTTCTTGAACCAGCAGTATTGGTGTTTAGGAAATTCTTATTTACCGTATAGTCTAAAAAATTGAAAACCTCTGAAATTGGCGTATGCATCATGTAATTCCTCCTGCAGTTAGTAATGTTTCACCAATGAAAAATCTCACTGGCTAACTTCACTATATTAACGCTTTCTTATTTTTGTCAACTCGTTAATATGAAAGTTAACGATATTTTGACAATAATCAAGACACTCTGCATAATAGATTGGCAGTTAATCAGTAATTATTAATTTGGGCTCTATGAGGAAAACCAGTTCCTAAAATTCCAACTTTAGTTCGGGGTACAGTGAGTACCCCGGCTCTTTATTTTGCATTCAAAAACTTCTTACAGTAATTGATGCGTGGGATTTTCGCCTGAACACATCTAAACTACCACCAAAGTCTACGTCAAAGTCCACGCTACATAGACTTTCAAAAAATTTCTGACCAACGTTTAAGAAATCTCTCAACAATATCCCTTACTTAATTTTTTCACGAATTGGCATGTAATCCGCACTACATCTCAACAAGGAGAATGGAAATGAACTACTTTGATTTTTCACTGCAGAACTTTTGCAGGAGTTTCGCACGAAACCCCTGCATGAAATGCAGCGGTTAATTCGGTCAAAACTAGGGAAAGTGGCCAATTTAGCACTACTTGGTTTTGTTCGAAAAAATCTAAGTCACTAACATTAAAGGTGTTCGTCGCAATTCTCTCCAAACTCAAATATGGGCACGTAATTGCTATTAAGCAATCAGTGAAAACCCATCGTGGATCATGAATCCACAGAAAAAGGAAAATCTATGTCCTGCTTTAAACAATTACAATCAGCTCTTCATTTTCAAACCAGAGGGCACTTGAATGAAAAGTAACCATCTCTTCTTAGCCCACCAAATCGCCCGCTTTGGAGCGATGTCGATTCAACAGATGCAGTTCGCCTGTACTGGCAAATGCCATCGAGCAACCCTCTATCGAATGCTGAACGATCTCATTAAAAAAAGATTAGTGAAGCGCATCTCCCATTACGGAAAATCCTCATTCCTATACTCACCCACCACCGATCTCTATGAACTGATCTACGGCGATGATTTGAAAAGAAACACCGGCCTAAATGGTGCGAACCTCCTTCATGCAGAAGCTGTGGCCGACGCACTTTTAAACTTGAGCCGGTATTCATTTGTCACCGGGATCGCATCTGAATTTGAGATTCACTCCAGTGACGTGGAAGCATTCTGTAGTAACAGAACACCCGACGGCATTATCCAACTCACAAACGATACTGGTTCATTCGTGCTCGCGGTGGAAGTGGAAAGAACCAGAAGGTCGAATGCAAGAATCAATGACGTGCTCAATAAATATAAGAAAACGTTTGCAAACAAGAGTATGCAATGTGCTGGACTGATCATCGTAGCCGGCGACAATACTCTGCGCGATGTGTACCAAACGAAAATTGAAAAATATCATCCAGAGCTTGGCAAAGAAACCCTTGTCGTTACGATGGAGGAGCTTTCTACCTTGAAGGAAAAGCACTTTGGCGAATACCAAGGTGGCCCTGGAAAATGTTTAGAGAACATTGCGATGTGGTCTAATGGTGCACCAACCTTTTCTCCAATCATTTCAACAAATCGACATTTTAAAAACACCTCAATAGACCCATATGTAGATGGGCAGACAGCCACAGAAAACGAAACTGCAAAAACGGATGAAATGAATACAAATGACGATGATGATCAGAATGAAAATCACATGTTCTCTGCTCACGTTTTACCACAGGAAGTGCTTAAGCGAGTGTTTGCGGATACAGACTGAATGTTCGCGCGATATTTTTTTTCGATTCGGATTGAGAAATAAAAACACAAAAATAAATTTACAAAAATCAGCATATTCACGCGTATTTTTGCTGATTTTTACAGAAAGAAGTAGTATGATTTTAGTTGTAAATACTGAGGTAACTCAGTAATGATCTTTGATAATTTGGCTTGGATGACTTCAGCGGAAGCTGCAACTTATATCCGAAAATCAGTAGGCGCTCTTCACACAGCGGTTTGTCGTGGACAACTCCCCTGTCATAAATGGAGGCGCAGACTTTATTTTCGGAAAAATGACCTCGATAAAATATTAGAACACTCCCAACAAATCGGAGGCATCTAATGGCAGTATCTAGTTATGAAAAAAATGGGAAAACTTTGTGGAAGGTTTATTTTAACCTTCGAGACAAAGAGAATAAATCCATCCGGGAACAAAAATTGGTTCTCGGTTTTGAAACAAAAGAAGCAGCACTCGCTGGAGAGAAAAAACTCGTAAGAGAAGTAACAGAGAGATTAGTTAAACGAGCAGCCCAGGGTTACAGTTGGGAAGCCGTGATTGATAAATGGGAATTGGCCATGAGGAACAACCCAACTATCTATCACTACCAACCTGACACGATCTTGAATCACGTTCGGCTGATCCGACGATCCACGGAAATTTGGTTAAATAAACCAGCATCACTACTTACTATTGGCGATGCTCGTGAGGTTTTTAACAAATTAGAAATGGAAACTCGGAGCCATAAGTACCTGAGCAACATTAAGTTTGCGATTAACGTCGTTTACAAATGGGGAATGGAACAAAAGTTTATTCCCCATGTGCATGTTACTCCGGTTCAGGGCTTAGTTTTGAAGCGAACCCAAGAAGAGAAAGTTCCCGATATCCTCACGATTGATGAGATTCGGACTCTTCTTTATAACGCGAAAAAACTTGAACACCCTTGGTATCCGGTGTGGTCGATGGCTCTTTTGACAGGAATGCGTAATGGCGAACTTCACAGCCTTTTGTGGACAGACGTAGATCTGGAAAACCACAAAATCACGGTGAACAAGTCTTACCATTCTAAGAGAAAGATCATCAAGAGCACGAAGAGTGGCAATTGGAGAACGGTTCCCATATCCGACGATCTGAACGAACTGCTAGTTTTTCTCAAAAGCAAAACAGGAGCGACACAAAATGTGCTCCCCCGCTTTTGGGAATGGAATAGTGGTCGACAGGCTGAGGTATTGAGAGCGTTCTGTATAGGCATTGGAATCCGCCCTGTTTGCTTTCACGCTCTCAGGGCATGCTTTGCAACTCAACTGCTCGCTCTTGATATTGCACCAGCTAGGATCATGAAAATCTGCGGCTGGCGCGATTTAAAGACCATGCAGGTTTATACTCGCCTAGCGGGTGTAGATGAGAAAAATGCGACTCAAGGACTTCGGATTTTACCGAATGATTCGGATGCGGCGCAAGAATTTGCAAATCTTCTCAAGTTTAAACGTAAGTAATGTGAAGAATAGTCGAGACAGGAAGGGATTCTCTTCCTGTCTCACTTAAAAAACCTATCAAATGAGTTAACGAAGCGAATTCAAATCAAAGTCGGAGTGGCCGCCATTTAAAGACCAATTCCCGCCCTAAATCCCCAAACGCTTTGATCATACTCTAAAAGATTTTCGCCATAGCCTTGAAAAATTTGAAAAACAGTCTTCACTAAAAAAGCACTACTTTTACCTTTGATCCGAAGGGTGAGCTCTCGTCCTCCTTGGAGTGGATTCAGATGCGTGGCTCCACCGGGAAAAAATTTTAGAGTTAGATCATTGGAATTGAAGTATCCATTCATAAAGCCCTCGATACTGGGTGAGGTTAGAGTTCTCAGCATCAAAATTAAATGGAACCCAAGCATGAGTGTTCCAAGTTAGTTTCACATCATTTTTGAAGAAAAAAGATTTTTGAAACTTCACCCCAAAGCGATCCCACGAACGGGTGGTTCGATCGCCCATTCCATTTGATTCATGCTCATAACCCACTAAATCAATTATGGCTTCAGATGGATCATCAAGATGGATGCGATAAAAAAGAGATGGATTATAATCCACATCCCTAAAAGGACTCGATTTTTTAAATAGGTCCCAAAAAACTTTCTGAGTATAAGCGACATAAAAATCGGTATGGGTAAATATCTTAGCTTTGAAACTTATTTGTGCTTTCACCTCAGGTGCACCCACCAGAAAATACATGGGTTGATCGTGAGAAAGTTGAATTAAATCTTGATCGATGACTCCAGATTCAGCTGCTGAGCTATTTTGAGAGATCAAAACTAAAAATAAAATGGAGAAGATCAAATGACCAAAATGTCCCAGAGGTTTTGAGCAGAAAATACTCAAACCCAACCCATTACCTGTTTGTTTGCACATGTTCTAAGATGAGCAATAATGATGCCGATGATAGCCTTTTACTCCGCAGTACCGATCGATTCAGCTAATAATAATTGAGCAAATTTAAAATCACGACGGTATTGAAGATCTCGTAATTTCGTATCAAACAACTTCTCAGTAGCGCTTGCCACATCCAATGAGTTTTTAATCCCACGTTTATACTCTGCTGTGGTGATTTCATAATAACGTTTTGAACGATCTAAATTCTTTTCTTCAAGATCAGCTCTAGATCCAATTGTTTTTAGTTTTGAAAAGGCCATCTCGACTTGAACTTTCATTTGTTGCTCTACACGCTTCATTGTAACTTCAGCTCGATCCATTTCATGAGCTTTACTCACCCGTTCATAATAACTATCAAAACCCGAAAATAAAGGTAATGAAACTTTTAGAAGAATTCCAAGAGTCGGTGTTTCTGTTAAAATCCGATCTGCACGCGGTAGATTTCCATAATTTGCCTCAAAATCAGCCTTAGGGAACCAAGATCCTAAGGTTGCAGAATGAGCAAAGGTTGCGATACTTAGATTTTTTTTAGCTTCAATTAAATCTTCACGTTCATTTTGAGCTTGTGAAATGAGTTCCGATAATTCTTTATTGACTGGAACACGATTCAACGCGCCACTAACTTCGATATTAGTATTAGTTTCATCACGGCCTAAAATTCTCAAAAACTCACGCATAGAACTAAGTTTTTCTTGTTCTAAAAGTAAAAGATCAGAATGCAAAGTGGCTTCTCTCAATTCAAATTCCAAAACGTCAGAATCAGAAGTAATGCCTGCAGCTTTTCGTTTTTCAGCCATCTTTAATTGAGATTGATTGATTTCGAGTGCCTGAATTTTCAATTTATTCGCTTCTTGAATAAATAATAGATCGTAAAACTGATGAGCCACTTCTCTTTGAACTCGAACTTTTGTTTTCGCTAAATGAAAATCAGCAAACTCTTGTTCTTTTGATTGAGTTTTAAAAGCGTTAAAATCTTTGCCACCATTGTATAAATTATAACGCCCATAAGCGAATGCAAATCCATTTGAAGCATTCGTTTGAGAAGAATGATAAGATTCTGCACCCCCTTCAATACCAATTTCGGGATAATAAAAGGATCTTGTCTTACCTTTTAATGCAGTTGCTGATTCTAATTTTAAATTCGCCTCCATCACTTCTTTATTGTGAATCATTGCTTCATTTAAAAAATCGGCCAGAGTAATACTATCGCTTGCCTGAGCAATCATAGAACTGAAAATTAAAATGAATGGTATCTTCCTCATGCCGTTCGCCTTTAAACTCTTAGTTTTGCGGTTCTACTTGAAATAAAACTTTTTCGGTCTTACTTTTGTATGAAACTTCTAAAGAAAATGAATAGTGATAAGCGCCTTTAGCATCTACGATTGCTTCATAATGATCCCCCACTTGAGATAATTTTACATTTTCTTTCTTTTTCTTCGGAACTTGTGAACTCGCAACCAATTTTACATCATTGGTGGAAATTGCAGTGAGATCATGAGTGAGTGGGTATAGTTTAATACCTGAAGCATCACTCACCAGTTCAATATAAAGCTGATTAGTTCCTTTAATCACTCCACCATGAGGCGCTGCAATTGAACCCGGTGTTTTGTTATGACCTTCGTGTGCAAATGCAGTACCAATAAACGCCAAACTCATTACCAACATCATTATTTTTTGTTTCATACTTAATGACCTCCATCATGTGATTGTTTTAATATTACCTTTGTAGATTGAATTGCTTTTTCCGCTGAATTTTTACCAAAATAGAAAAATAAAGAGGGAGTAACCACCATATCCAGGAGTGTTGAACTAAATAAGCCTCCCACGATCACTACCGCCATAGGATGAAGAATCTCTTTCCCCGGTTGTCCTTTAGACAAAACTAATGGAATCAATGCAAGAGAAGCAGTTAACGCGGTCATGAGTACAGGAACTAGCCGCTCCAATGATCCACGAATCACCATCTCTTTTGAAAACTTTTCACCTTCATTTTTCATCAAATGCAGATAATGACTAATCATCATGATTCCATTACGACTAGAAATTCCACAAAGAGTGATAAACGCAACTAGAGTGGCAACTGAAAAAATTCGATCCGATAAGAATATCGCAATTAAACTTCCAATGAGTGCCATTGGAATATTAAGCATGATTTGAAAGGCAATAAAGTTAGATTTAAAATGAGCATACAAAACCAGGAAAATTCCCAACAGTGAAAACATTCCTAAAAGAAGAATTAATCGAGAAGCTTTTTGTTGACTCTCAAATTGCCCACCGATTTCAATAAAATATCCATTGGGAAGTCTAACATTAGCACTCAGATTGGCTTTTATTTCTTCTACTAGGCTATTTAAATCTCTTCCAGAAGCGTTTGCTTGTACCACTATTCTTCTTTGAACATTTTCATGATTAATAATGTTCTGACCAGTCGATTCGTAAACGTCAGCAATTTTTTCTAGTGAAATCTTACTGCCATCTGGCATGATCTTCATTGTCGTTTTCTTCATTAATTCAATATTGGAACGAGACTGATCATCAAAACGCATGAACACGTTGAAAATTCTTTGGTTTTCTAAAACCTGAGCTACCACTTCCCCTTTAAGAGCCATTTCTAAAGTTGAAGCAAGATCCCCTAAAACAATTCCATATTTAGCTGCTTCTTCTCTCAACAATTGAATTTTAATTTGTGGAACCAGCACTTGCTGTTCAGATTGTAGATCCACTAACCCCTTTGTTCCCTGAATAGCATGTTGAATTTCAGCCGCTTTTAATCGTAATACAGCTAGATCTGGTCCAAATAACTTGATGGCGATTTGTGCTCTGACTCCTGATAAAAGATGATCCAATCGATGAGAAATTGGCTGGCCAATATTCACAAATACACCTGGGATGGATTCAAGTTTTTTACGCATTTCATCTAAAACTACATCTCTCGTTCTTTGAGAAGTTTTAAAATCAACATCAATTTCTGAAGAATGAACGCCTTCTGCATGTTCATCTAATTCAGCTCTTCCGGTTCTTCTCGCTACCGATTTTACTTCAGGCACACTGAGCATTAACTGCTCAGCCTTGGTCCCCAATTCATTTGATGCTTCCAGAGAGATACCCGGTGCTGCAAGTAAACTCACCGTAGCAGTACCTTCGTTAAATTTTGGTAAGAAATCTTTACCAATGAACGGGATTAAAGCTAAAGAACAAAAGAAAATCACTGTAGCGATCACCATGATCATTTTTGGATGATCGAGTGCCCTCATTAAAACTTTTCGATCCCAATGTTTCAACCATTTTACTAATCTGCTATCTTCATGTTGAAAAATCTTTTGCTTGGAAAAAAGATAAGAACAAAGCACAGGAGTAACAGTGAGTGAAACCAGAAGCGACGCCAATAACGAAATAATATAGGCTATTCCAAGAGGAATAAATAAGCGACCTTCGATACCACTGAGATAAAAAAGTGGAATAAAAACTAAAACAACAATGATGGTTGCAAAAACAATTGAATTTCTCACCTCAGATGAAGCGTTATAAATTACCTGTAAAGTGGATTGAGGTTTTTCCTTTTTTTGATTTTCTCGTAATCTACGATAAATGTTTTCAACATCCACTACAGCATCATCCACCAACTCTCCAATGGCAACAGCAAGGCCCCCCAGAGTCATGGTATTTACTGAGATTCCAAAATATTTCATCACGATGGCAGTGAGAACAAATGATAATGGTATTGCGGTTAAAGTGACTGCAGTAGTTCTAAAATTCAACAGAAAAATAAATAAAACAATCATCACAAGTACAGCACCATCACGGAGTGCTTCTTTTACATTGGCGATTGCTGATTCAATAAAGTTTGCCTGCTTGAACAACTCCCTTTCAAGAACCACTCCTTTGGTGAAACTTTTAGAAATATCATTTAAAACTCGATCAATTTCTTTGGTGAGCTCAACCGTATTTGCACCCGGTTGTTTTTGAATACTCACGATCACCGCAGGAGCTCCATTCACGGAAGCATCCCCCCGTTTAATTTGGGCTCCAATTTTTACTTCAGCTACTTCTTTTACCAAAACAGGTCTGCCGAGATGATAACCCACTACAGAATTACGGATATCCTCTTCTGATCGAACCGTTCCAATATTTCGAATCAAAAATTCTTTTTGATCCACATCGATAAATCCACCCGTCGTGTTTTGACTCAAGTGAGTTAAACTATGTTGCACATCTTCTAAAGAGAGACGAAACTGTTGAAGTTTTTCAGCAGAAAGTAAAAGCTGAAATTGCTTTACCCCTCCACCAATTGAAATCACTTGGGCCACTCCAGGAACACTGAGTAATCGAGGTCTGATCACCCAATCAGCGATCGTTCTGAGTTGAATGGGATCAATATTTTTATCCGTGGATGAAAGGCCCAAGAGTTGGATCTCACCCATAATGGATGCAATCGGTCCCATTACTGGAGTAATTTCTTTAGGTAACTTTTCTTTTGCTATAGAAAGCTTCTCCGCAACTAATTGTCGATTGCGATAAATATCGGTTCCCCAAGCAAATTCTAAATAGATTACAGAAAGACCAATTCCCGATGAAGAGCGCACTCTCTCCACACCTGGCAAACCATTGAGTACGGTTTCAAGTGGCAAGGTCACTAATGTTTCCACTTCTTCAGGAGCCATGCCTGAAGCTTCGGTCATAATATTCACAGTGGGGCGATTGAGATCCGGGAAAACATCAACAGGAAGATTCACGATCACGTAACCACCATAAGCAGTTAAAAAAGCCGTCATCACAACGACTAAGAGCCTATGAGTTAATGAAAATCGAATCACTCGATCAAGCATGTTAGATATCCTATTTTTTAAGCATCAAAGGCAATTCATACACAGCGTCTTCACCTTTATTTTTTAATCGGTGAGCAGTAATTTTAATGGTTCCACTTTCGCCAAAAACAGTATTGGGTGCACTACACTCAAAGTGTCCTTGTATGGGTTTACAATTTAGATCAATCGTTTTGCCTTGATTGATAAATTTAACTTTTACGCCTGAATTTTTAACCATTGGATTTTTCCAATTGATATCGAGCAAATAAATACTCAAGGTAGTTGGGGTTTTTAATACTAATTCTGTATGAAAGGCGCCCGGCATTCTAATAAATCCACCATGAGGCCCCGCGATATCCTCGCCATGAGCGAAGGCATTGGAAGAAAATGTGGTTAAAACCATAAATAAAAAAAGAATTATTTTATCCATTTATTAAGTTTAGCACCTAATTCTGTGCTAACAAAAAATAATTAAGCTGCACAATCTCTATCTATGATCTAGATCATAGATATGTTATAAATATTGGAATATATTAATAAAATGACTCTAGCCGTTCCTGCCGAAATACTCGCAATTCTAAAAGAAGATCAATCTTTTTCACAAATGAATGAAAAAACAATTCGGGCATTAGCTTCATGTGCGGTGATTGGGAAATACAAGCATAATCAATATTTATGGAAGTATGGCGATCAAGGAGATCACTGCACTTTGGTTACTTCAGGCTTAATTGAAGTGACCAGACCCACTGGTGATGAAGAAGATACCTGCATGGGTATTTTTGGAAAAGGCGATGTGATTGGATTATCTGCATTTTTGCATAAAATAAATTTTCCAGGCAGCGCTAAAGCTTTAGATGATTCAAAAACCATAAAATTTTATCTCAGCGCACTCAACGATATACCAGACAATAAAATCATTCTTCAAGATCTCTCTTCCTGGATGAGAGAAAGAATCCTTGCTCATGAACATATACTTCGTGAAAAAATCGATATCATCACAGCTGGTACAATTGAAAATCGTTTACGCGAATTATTCAAACACCTGCTCAGACGTTTTGGAAATATTAAAAGTGGATTCAAGTACGAAATAAAAATTAAACTGACAAAAAGCAAAGCAGCAAAAATAATGGGAATTCGGAACGAAACTGCTATTCGATTAATCAATGATTGGCAAAAACGAAATCTGATCAAGTGGGAAGAGGATAAAATCATCATTCATAATTTAGAAATGATTGATCGGCTCATTATGCAAAAACGCTCTAAATAAAAAAAGGGCTCTAGGCTTTCGCCAAGAACCCTTCCGTTACAACAACCACAATCTTACAAATTAACTTCCATTTGAGCATAATAAAATGTTGGATTTACGCTACCAAACTGATCTTTAAAGTATGCACCAGAGTTAAACAAGGAAACTCCTCCAGTAAACTTAAGTTCTTTTGATGCTTGATAAACCATCGTTAAATCAAATTCTGAGCCCACTTCGCTGGAAGCAGAAGAAGATGTCCATGCACTACCGCCCGCTTTAATCAAATTAGCTCCGGTATCAACACGAGTGAAACTATGAAAATCAAGTTTAGCCTTAAGACGATCAGAAACTTGTGCTTCAGTGTGAATGACAAAACCAGAAATATTTTTTCTGCCTAAAAGATCAGCATAACCCAACCATTTATGAACAGTTGGATAAAGTTGATTATATGTTTTTCCAGCAGTAAAATACTCGAAGGCTAAACGTGGTTTAATCGAATGTTCGAAAGTATAACCAGCTTCAGCATCAACTTGATAATTCGTTGTTTCAGTGAATGCGTTACCAAATTCTTTAGTGTATTCCCCGCGATAATCAAAACCACTGAATTTAGATGCTGCTCTGATACCGGCTGCACCTAATTGAGTTGGCAATGCACCAGTTGCATCACTTTGATAAAGAACATAAAGATCTAAATTATTTAAATAATTACCAAAATTCAAGTTATTATATAAGCCGTAAAAATTTACATCACCTGCAACAGGAGCTGTCGCTGTAGATGAATTATTTTCTGTTATTTTACTTGCAAATATATCTGTCCAGCCAATACCGGTTATAAAACGGGTATAGAAAGCATCAAAACTTCTACCAGTATTATTCCAATCTAGAGCACCCACTACCAATTCATCACCGTAAGAAACGATCATTCTTCCAGCTTTAAAACTAAACCAATCATTTGGATGATAGTTTGCATAGGCTTCATGCACATTAAATGTAGGATCAGTAGTTGTTCCACTAGTTCCTGTTTTCGTATTCGCAGCAGCACCAGATGTTACAAAATTCGCCTCACCCAATACTTTAGAAAATTGTGGAGTGAAGATCACTTCTAACGAGGGATCACGTGTAAATTTAATCTGAGGTCTTACTCTCAAGCTGGTATAATCTCGATCGGTAAACATATCCGTTTTAT
Organism: Bdellovibrionales bacterium; assembly: GCA_947372355.1. Classification (GTDB taxonomy): domain Bacteria; phylum Bdellovibrionota; class UBA1018; order UBA1018; family CAIMNF01; genus CAIMNF01. The sequence continues at coordinate 63,944 of CANBTI010000006.1, forward strand.
TATCACCTTCTGCACGAACTCTAAAATTTCCGCTTACAGAAATACTCTGATCATCAGCCGCACTTGATATCATCGGCATCATTAGAACAGAACCCAATAATACTTTAACTATTTTTGTTTTCATATTTTTTCCTTTATTCTTCTACACTAAAATAACTTTCAAACTTAAAGCATGATTAAAATCATATTTGAATTAAAATACTTTTTCTTTTGAATCATACGATAGCCCCTCTGATGTTTGTACGATCACTCCCTTTTCATTAAGAAAAATAACTTTATTATCATGGCTAATGGTTTCATCCTCGGGATTTCGTGAATATCTAATCTCAAGTAAATTAGACAAAAATCGTGTATCTTTATCATTTCCCACCAATAACTTCCAATTCGGATTAGTGATTCCTTGGCTCACTCTAAATAATGACATTTTTTTTGGTGTATCAAACTTTGAATCAAAACTAACCACTACAAATTGAGCATTCACAGATTCTTCTTTTAGTTTTTTTTCAATTTTAAGCAATTTTTTGATCATTAAGGGACAAGCTGACTGACAAGAAGTGTATACCATCGAGATCACCACTTTTTTTCCGGCGAAATCTTTAAGGTTAACACTCTTTTCATCATCGGATTTGAATTCGCCAATTTTTGCATCATAGAGTGATACTTCACTTGCTAAAACATTTGCTGAAAACATAACCAGTACTAAAAATACACTTTTAAAAATCATTTCTTTTTCTCCTCTACTACACTAGATGTTGTATAAGCACATCTAAAACCTAAATTCTTGGTAGCATATCGCGCCTGTAAACTTCCACGATAGCCATACCTAATAAATGCGGCATAGTTTTCTTTTTCTTTTGCACCAATTGAGCCAGCACCACAAAACATATTTTTTGACTTATCACCATCTGAACGATTATCAGATGCTATAAAAAAAGAATTAAAATCATTGGTCCACTCCCAAATAATCCCATGCAAATTTTTCACACCATAAAAATTTGGTTTACCCAATTTTACACTTTGTTTACTGGTATCTATTTGTGGTTTTGAATAGAGATCTAAAAGTTTTTGATTCAACTCAGGATCTTTTGAAGCATCCGCTTGTGTTTCACTAGCTGCTGCAATGTATTCCCATTCCAAGGTGGTTAGTAATCGCCCATTCTTAGATTCGCAAAATGCACCTGCGGCATACCAAGAAATCATCGTTATAGGAGCATCACTCAAGGCATTGTATTTTGAATCCGATCTCCAATAATCTAGATATTTCGAATCAACGAAGAGTGGGAAAACTTTGTTTTTGGTCCACTCAGGATGAGTTTTTAAAAAGGCAGCGTAATCTTTATTCGTTACAGGATTCACATCCACATCGAATGCTTCGATTTTGAATGATTTTTGAAGAACATCTAAGCCATAAAGAGGGCTAAACTCGCCTGCGGGAATATGCACCTTCCCTTTAGGTGGCGAGCTTGCTTCAACACCACCTAAAAGGAAGAATAGTATGATCACTATTGAGTGCATTTAAATCCTCAATTCATTTATTTTTGTGCTTTGATCTTATCAGCAATTTTTTTAACTTCAGCTTCAGTGAAGCTTGGAGCCTTATTGCCCCATGAACTAGTGACATGATTTAACACGGCAGTAAACTCAGCATCAGACAAACCAGAAACCGGAGTCATCACACCATTATACTCTTTACCATTGACAGTCACTTTTCCAGTTTTACCCTTTAAAACGATCGTTAATAGCTCAGTGCGATCTTTCATATTAGATAGTTTTTTAAGAAAATCAGATTTAGCCAATGGTGGGAATGCACCCTCTAAACCCTGACCTTCTGCTTGATGGCACATGGCACAGTTCTTAGCGAACACTTCCTTACCGTTTACTTTTCGTTCAACTTTAACCAAGGTTGGCTCAGCACCTTTTTTACTATCTCTAATTGCTGAAGCTACCGATTCATCTCCTAAATAAACTTCATCCAATTCTTTTCCAGAATAGATTTCTTTATCTTGCTCACCTTCAACCTTTAACATCCCTAATGAGCCTTTGTTGAATGTTCTAAAAATAGAATGATCCACAATGATATAAGTACCATTAGTGTTAAGCTTGAATTCAACAATAGCTGAACCACCAGAAGGTATCAAAGTAGTTTGAACATTCTCTTGAGAAACTTTTGAACCACCTTCTTGATAAACTTTATCAAAAATTTCACCAATCACATGGAAGGATGAAACCAGATTTGGTCCGCCGTTACCAACGAAGAGACGAATAGTTTCTCCCACTTTAGCCTTCAG
>CANBTI010000007.1 GCA_947372355.1 Bdellovibrionales bacterium
CACGCGATCACTACCCTTTCTGAAAATCGTTCAGAAATTGGTGCTCTTCAAAATCGCTTGCAATCCAGCATTGCAAACATCAACGTGTACGATGAAAATTTAAGTGCTGCTCGAAGCCGAATCTACGATGTAGATATGGCAACAGAAACTTCAGAGTTGACTAAGTCAAACATCTTGAGTCAAGCAGGCGTATCAGTATTAAGTCAGGCAAACCAAAACGCAATGGGCGCCCTGAAGTTACTCGGCTAATCATCATTACCAGGTTAGTTTCACCCAACACCAAAAAATGAAAAGGCCCACTGGAATTTATTCCGGTGGGCCTTTTTGTTTTTAAAATTTATTTTAAATTAAAGTTCGCCTGGAAGTGGATCTTCATTTAATTTTTTATATTTAGGTCTAACTTTTCCAGCTGCAATTTCGCGAAGTGCAGTAACCGCTAAACGGTTTTTACATTTCACCAAAACATCTGCACCCTTTACAATTTGGCGTGCACGGCGTGTAGCCAAGTGAATTAGTTCATACATATTTTCAACGTTATCTAAGCAATCTTCAATCGTTACGCGTGCCATATCCGAAGACTCTAACTGAAGGCGGGCCAAAAGTCTAGTTTTAGCCTTATTTGCGGCGCTTCATCGCCTGATCGATCTCTCTTTTTTGAGAACGTTCCTTAGAATCAGCACGCTTATCACCCTTCTTCTTCCCTTTTCCAAGGGCCATTTCAATTTTGACTCGTCCTTTAACAAAATACATCCGGGTGGGAACAATTGTTTTACCTTCTTGGGTGAGTGCGCCAAACATTCTTCTAATTTGGTGTGAATGAAGCAATAGTTTTCTACGACGCCGCGCTTCATGATTCCAAATATTTCCGTGGGAATACGGACCAATATGAACATTCACAAGCCAAGCTTCAAGCGATCCTGTTTTTTGACCGCCCTTTTTCTTGTTGGTGATTTCAACAAAGGCATCTTTTAAATTAGGCGCAGAAGAACGAATGCTCTTCACTTCAGTTCCTAACAAAACAATTCCTGCCTCCACCAACTCATCTAAAAAATAATTCGATCGCGCGGATGGATTGGACGCAATTAATTTTTCACCTTTATTTTCACTCATGAGGCATTGCCACCCCAAGACTTAAAATTAATTTAAAAGCATCATCCACTTTGAGTCCGCTTTCTTTCACTTCTTTTTCACTCACCATGAGATGAAAACCAGAAGTTGGATTGGGGACTGTAGGAATGTAAACACTGAGATAACCCTCAGGAATACCTTTAAGTTTTGCATTACCCGTTACAAATGCAACCGCCCAAACATCTTTACGTGGATATTCAATATAAACGACTCGATTAAATTGCTTTCCACCACTACTTGAAATGGCACTAATAAGTTGTTCAAGTGAACTATAGATGGCGCCGAAAAATGGAATTTTTTGCATTCCTTCTTTGAGCCACTCAAATACTTTCTGTCCAAAATACAGACGTGAAAACAATCCAACCAAGGAAACCAAAAGTACGCCTGCTAAAACAACACCCAACACAATTAATAAATTAAAGAGTGGAGAAATATCTCCTGTGAGGTGATGAATGGAAACGATGAGGCCACCAAAAATCCACTGGAATACAATGATCACAATTAAAATGGGGGCTAATACAATTAAGCCAGATAAAAAGTGATCTTTGATGATGAGTTTAATATTTTGTAAATTCATATTCTTTTAGCCTCAAATGGAATGGTTAAACTAATATTTCCACCATATAGCCACCCAGATGCTCGATAACCAGGAGCACCGATTTCTGTTGAATCTGATTTTACCACGGTTTGTTCTGCCAAGCGAGAAACCTGAAGGGATGTTGAGAAATCCCATCCAGAAGAAAATGGAAAGATAACCCCAAATTGAAATGAGTGGCGAGGAGGATCTAGATAATTGCCATTACCACTTGGAGTTTCTTTGAAAATACTGTCTTTATATTCATAACCCAATTCGAACTTTTGATTTCCGAATGACTTATTAATAGCAACTCGAGGTACAAAAAGATTTTTAGTCTTAAAAGAAGGTGCTAATCCGTTAGAAAAAGTACTGGATACATTGTTGATCACCGCCGCCCGCGACTCAAACCCACTCCAAAGTTGATAAGAGCATCCCAGTGCTAGCATCCAGGTATCTAGTCCAATAAAACCTAGTGCGTATTGATGACTTAAATCAAAGGTCCAAGGATCAAAATATAAAGCACTGTTAGTTGAATAAGTAATATCAAAACTTGCATTCAACGGGGGAAAAACACTCGCACCCGCTGTCGTGTTTAAAGAGAAATTAACTTTATTTTCTGCCTTTACCAAAAATCGATAACCCTCGTATTCCAATACCCCGATAGGAATTAGTTTAGGCTTCACTGACGCAGAAATTCTTTGATTGGAATATTTTCCAGTACCACTAAGAAGATAAGCGGTTGCCTCAGTGGTTACCCCAAACCCCAAATCAAGACCGACGCCCATTCTAAATGAATCTGATAAATTCATCTCTCCCATGACTGAAATTCTTGGACGCTGTTTTTCAGCACGATACAAAACATATTCTGGCAAATAAGTATTACCGCTATCAATTTGTGAGAGAGAATTTAAAGGTAAAAACGATTTTAGTGTGAGATTCGCTTTTTTTTCTTCGTTGAGTACAATTTTAGCATTGATGGTTTGTGCAAAAACATCAGGATAGTTTTGATCCACTCCTCCACTCACTCCAGTTGCAACACTTGAAGTTTGCGGATTTTGAATCAATACATTGTTGATTGCACCAAAATTAGGGTGAAGATATTCAAAACCGAATTCAACCACTATAGGATATGAGTTTGAATTAAAGTACTCACTGGTCATTGCATGAGAACTAATGGAAAAGAGAAAAAATGAAACTAAAGCTAAAGTGAACTTTGCCATATAGCCATCCAATCTTTCCACTCCAAAGCCTCAGCTCTAAGAGTGGGATCTACTCCTGATTTTTCAAAGGCAGCTTTCCAATGACCATGACCTAAATTTGCTCGTAACATTTTTCTACGGTGCAAAAATGCCGACTTCAATAAGTCATTCCATTTTTTTCGTGCAGCTTCATTTGGAAGTTCAATAAAAGGTGCTTCTCTTCGTTTTAACGTTACCACTTCCGACATCACTCTTGGCGGAGGATTGAAAGCATCCGGCTTAACCACCAACAAACGTTTCACATCCCATTCATTTTGAATATAGAGAGATAGCGAACCGCGATCTGGAGTGGAAGAAACTGCATATAATCTCTTAGCAACTTCAGCCTGAAACATTAAAACCATTTCAGGAATTTGAGAGGCATGCTCACAAAGTTTCACAACAATTGCAGTGCCTGCAGAATAGGGAAGATTTGAAACAACAACTACTTTTCCAAGAGATTGCAATACTTCTTCAGAATGATCTAAAAAATCCCCCTCAAGCAAGCGAGTGATTCTCGTTTCAGGTTTCCAAAAATTAATGAGCTCTCGATCGCGCTCGGCAACAAAGAATTTTTTTTCTATAGGAAGCTGAGCTAAAAGTGGTCGAGTGATCGCTCCCTTTCCTGGCCCAATTTCAAGTAATGAATGATCTTCATGACGAGAGAGTGCAGATATGGTTTCACTTACAATTCCATTAATGACTACAACGTCGGTAAGAAAGTGTTGTCCGAATGCTTTTCTTTTATCAAATGATTTCATGAATCAGCCACCGCAAAAGCATTTAAGGTTAAATAGTCTTGTGCAACCAATCCGGCGCCTTGCTCAAACCGAATCGCACCTGCAGCCGCAATCATCGCAGCATTATCAGTACAGTATTTTAAATCTGGATAAACAACGGGAACATTTGATTCCTGAGTAAACTTTGCTCTCAATCTGGAATTTGCAGAAACCCCGCCCACTACCACAATTGTTTTGGCTTTTTTTACATTCGATAAATGGATTGTTTTTTTAACGAGTGGCTCTAGGATTGCTTCTTGAAGACTTGCACACAAATCACGGGTTGATGATTCGAGTTTACCGAGCTTAATCAATGTTTGAGTTTGTAACATCACTGCAGTTTTTAACCCGCTGAATGAAAAATCATAAGAGTCTTTATTTTTAAGACCACGAGGCAGTTGAAATGCTGCAGGATCTCCACCTACTGAATATTCATCAATCCATTTTCCTCCTGGGTAAGGAAATCCTAATAGCTTTGCTGTTTTATCAAAAGCCTCTCCAGCGGCATCATCAATTGAGTGACCATAAAGTGAGGACTTTAATAAATCCTTTTTCCACAAATGAGGTTGTTCCTCAATAAAATGTAGATGGGTGTGCCCACCAGATACCATTAAAAATACTGCTGGGAATTTGATCGATGAGTTACCAATAAAAGCACTCATCAAATGACCTTCGAGATGATGAACCGGAACCAGTGGTTTATTTGTTGAATATGCTAGCGCTTTTGCGGCAGTCACTCCAACCAACAATGCTCCAATTAAACCCGGACGATTCGTAACCGCAATTGCATCACAATCTTCAACACTTACTTTTGCAATTTTTAATGCATCTAAAATTACGGGCTGAACTTGCTCAAGATGATTTCTTGAGGCCACTTCTGGAACCACCCCACCAAATGGCTGATGTAATTCTATCTGTGTGAAGGTACTCACACTCAGAGGTATAAATTGATCTACTCCTGCTTTTTTTTCATGAAGCAAAATAGAAGCAGAACATTCATCACAAGAAGTTTCGATCCCTAAAATTAAACTCATTTTTTAGAAGATTTTCCGCTTAATTTTTTCTTAGCTAGTTTTCCCTCAAGAGTCTTAGGATATTTCTCGGAGAGCTCTTGATAAAATGCCTTTGAATCTTCTTTCATTTCTAGCGCATCAAAACATTCAGCAATTTTTAGTAACGCTTTCGAATTGAAGTTCGACTTTGGAAATTTTTCAGAAAACTTTGAGTAATCGACAATTGCCTTTTTATACTGCTTTAACTTGAAATAACTTTCTCCACGAATAAACACTCCCTCTTCAACGTCTTTTCCTTTTTCGTTATTACTTAAAAAAGAATCAAGATACTGAATTGCCGTTTCATACTTTGAAGAATAGTAGGCATCCTTGGCAGCTTGAAGTGGGGTTTTACCCTCTGGTACTGCTGGTCCGTTATTTTGCTCTTCTTTTTCTTTTAGCTGTTTTTCTAATTCAGCTATTTTGACCTGAAGTTTATTTTGCTCATCCTGCTGGGTTACCTGTTGATTTTTTTTGTCTTGTTCAAGCTCCTCAACTTTTCCACTTAACTTTGCAAGCTCTGCTCTCATTTCCTCAATCCCATACTGAGATTGTGTATTTGAAGGCACAGGTGTTGTGGCCGGTAAAAGCGGGGATGGTCTGCTGGTTGTTTGTGAAGTTGTCTCAGGAGCTTTGTTTGATTCCACCACTGTAGGTTCTACGGGATTTAAATCTTCACTTTTAACTACTGAATTTTTTGTGGAAGCATTTGAAGTTTCATCTGCTGTAGAATCACCCGATAACAATCCACGTTTTTCATTCAACTCAGATCGGGTGGTTACACAACCTGAAAATATAAACGCTGATAAAGAAATGACTAATAAAAATTGAACTGATTTCATGCTGAAATCTTCTCAAATATAAGGTCAACTGACAAGAATTGTTACTTGTGTGGAGCGGAACCAGGCGTTGGGGCAGATGGGTTCATGTTTCCGTTATCAGATGCCGGTGGCGCAACTGGCTCAGGAGCATAGGATGGATCAGAAAGAGGATCTTGTGGCAGCGCTTCTCTTTTTCCACCATTACGGATGGATTCAAATTCAGCTTTTTCTGCGAAAATGCGCGCCTGATCAGCAAGCTCTTTTGCTCTGGAGAAGTTTTTAAAACGGTACTCCTTGCGCGCATCTTGCCCACGTTCTAGTGCAAAACGATATAACTCTGGTGCTAAATTATCAGCACCTACTTCTTTTGCAGCCTTGATTGCCACATCCATATTCGACATCTCTTGCGAAGGACGGACTGCCGTAATCGAACAAGAACAAAGTAAAACAGAGAGCATCCAAACGGACACTCCCTGTTTAAAGGTAATAATATTAAACTTTGAAAACATAAATTAACGAGCGGTGATTACAAAAGTACCACGGCGATTCTTAGCATGAGCTGCATCTGAATCTGAAGTATCCAATAATTTCTCTTTACCAAAACTAATAATACTCAATCGATCCCCAGAAACACCTTGATCGATCATAAATTTTTTCACTGAATTTGCTCTTTTTTCGCCAAGTGCGAGATTATACTGAATTCCACCACGAGAGTCGCAATGTCCTTCGATTTGAATTTTAAGTGATGGTTTATCTTTTAAAATTTGAGCATTCGCTTTGAGTTGAGCTTTATTTGCATCATCAAGTGTATAAGAATCGTAACCAAAGTGAATGGTTTGTAGTCCCATTGCTTTGCCACTATCAGAATCACCCATGGTGTTTTCATCAGCGTTTGCTGCAGTTGGGATCACTCCGTCATCGGTAGTTTGTACTTTTGGTTTAGAACAAGCAGATAGAGAAATCAAAGCTGCGAGGGTTAAAGTTAGAATTTTTTTCATGTGTGTTCTCCTTAGGGTATTTAAGAACACTTTACCCATTCCTGCAAGAGATCATTCCCAAATTCGCATAGCGTTGTACGCTCCCACTCTTCCCGATTGGCCTCAAAAAACCCAGTAACTCTATAGGGCGAGGACTGGGATAGAACTCCAAAATCCTTATCCCCCGTAAAACGATGGACTATATCAATTCTATTCACCCGAAAGAGCTCACTTAAGGTTCTAGCCCCCCCTTCGCAAAAAATACTTTGAATCTCAGTACCGAAATCTGTTTTCTCAACTGCTGATATGAGTTCTTCAATAGTTTTTTGTTTATAAATGTAAGTTGATTGTGGAATTGAAGTTTTCGGGATTTGATCTTTGGGATCATGGATTAAAACAATCGGATTTCTCCGATGAGGTTCGGCGCAATCTCGAACCGTTAGCTTTGGTTGATCTTTAATCCAAGTTCCAGCACCCACTAAAATTGCATCATATTTCTGCCTAAGCCAATGAGTGTAAGCCCGCGAAGAAGTATTGGTGATCCATTTTGAGTTTCCCTCAAAATCCGCTAGTAACCCATCTTGATTCTCAGCCCACTTCGCAACCCATATTGGAGAATGGTGGGTTTGAAAATTTAAAAATGGATAATGCCAAGCCTTTACTTCATTTTTCAATACACCAATGATCACTTCTTTTTTCGCTTTTTTTAAAAGATCTATACCTTTACCAGCAACTAGCCGATTTGGATCTTCGCATCCAATCAATACTTTTTCTATCGCGGGGTGAAGAAGTAATTCCGCACAAGGTGGCTGCTTGCCGATGTGTGAGCAAGGCTCAAGGGTAACGTAAACATGAAGATTAGAAAGATCATCAAGAGAGTAAGATTTTTGTAAAGATTCGAACGCCATTCTTTCTGCATGGAAGCCGCCGTATTTTTGCGTGAATCCACGAGCCAACACTTGGTTGTCCTTCACAATCACACAACCGACAGAAGGATTGGGTGCGGCCCATCCAATTCCATTCATCGCTTCTAATAGGGCAAGCGACATCCACCTTTCTTCCAAAGTGGTTGCTGAATCTGGGATTAGAAAATCATTTTCAGAATGACCAGGTAATGTGCGAGCTGCGATCCCCCCCATTCCGAATCCTTTTTTTAGCATGGCATAATAGTCGCAATCTTTTGTGCTTCGAACAACCAAAAACAAACTCATTTAAAAAATGAGAAAGGAATAAATATGATGAATCTAAACAAAGCACACTTGATGGGAAGACTCGGAAATGACCCGATCATGCGCACAACTCAAAAGGGAACAAAAGTAACAACCTTCAGTCTTGCCACTCAAGATTTTGTGAAAACTAAAAATGAAAATGAAACCACCTGGCATCGAATTGTACTTTGGGGTCAAGCTGCTGAATTTTGCTCTACTTACTTAAAAAAAGGAGATGCAGTTTATGTGGACGGAAGCATGAAAGTGAGAAAATTTGAGGGGGAAGATGGAAAAATGAATTACATGCATGAAATTCATTCCATGAAAATTCAAACTCTTGGATTTAGAAAAGATGGCCAAAAAGGCACGCAACCTACTGAACCGGACGAACTACATCACCAATCATGATTGCTTGGGGCAGGAGCGCAGGCTCCTGCTCCACTGATACAAATCGATCAGCGCGCGCGATTGCGGTTTTTTCATCTACATGAATCACTCGAATTTTACCCACTGGAATCATATGATCACCCATGTGTTTTTGAGTTAAATTATCAAAACTGGAAATGCGTCGGTACACATCGAGCATGGATCCCTTATGAACACCTTGACTACTACCGATGCTTACAAAAATATCTTTGGGTGGCTGTGCACTTCCATCACCTAAATCAATTGGTCGGTAAACTTGATAAACAGTATAATCGGATTCAATGCCCAGCGCTCTGGTGCCAAATAGAATTTCGCAAAATATTGCAAAAACTGAAAAAACTTTTATTACTTTCATGGCCACTCCTCCAAAATGAATGGGCGAAAACATTTAATCCATTGCCCATTCCGTGGCCTTTTTTGAGAGACATCCTTGCCTCTGCACTTACTCATCGGGTCTTCCTAGACACAGCTTTAGTAAAATTTAATACAAATCTTTGGTCATTTTTTTGACTTCATTTTTTCCGTTAAAATTGCTTCGAGATTAAGAAAATGAAACTCTTTTCTCAACTTGGGAACTTCAACACTCAAAAGTTCTTCGGTTGGTTTCTTCCAATTAATTTTGCTTTCTAGCTCTTTCCAAGATTGATCCCAAGCCAACATTTCTTCTTGGTTGTGCTTAGTGAAGATGTCATTAAATGTTTTTTTATAGATTGGTGCAATTTGTCTTTGTAAAATCCAACGCTTAGCCTCGTCAGTTTTAATCGTCATGCCTAATCGATCAGTCGTCTCTTTTAGCAATTGATCTTGCTCTGTGAGCCAGTGATCGTTCAAGCAGGAATAAAAGGCTCTAGGCAAATAGGTGTTTCCTCCAAGAAATGGAGCAAAATTCGTAATGGCTGTTTCGTCCTCTTTATCATTTGATTCTTCACATAATTGGGCCAAATCAACTGCACGCTGTGCTGCTCTCAGTTCCACTCCCGATAAAATCATATGATGAAAACTCTCTACCCAATTTAAAACATTTTCATATGAGTAGTTTGCCAAAAAAGATTTTTGCTCAACTAGATACTCTTCTTTATTTAAATTTATATTTTGATCTTTTAACCGTAAAAAGGCTTGATCAAATGCAAGAGCGAGTTGGGTTTGATAACACTCTTTGTGATCACATGCGATTAAATAAGATCTAAAAGGCAATCCCTCAAGCACTTGCTTTAAAATCTTAATCCCTGCGCGCGGATCAGAAGCCAATGAACGATCTTCATGAGTTTTTTTGAGTTTTAGTTCCTTATAATAATCATTCCATGCATCCTCATCCGAAACTCCTGAAAGCACAGAAACACATGAAGTGAGCAATAAGATAAATCCGGTAATTAAAATGCTACTTTTTTGCATCTTCTATTACCTCTCTTACACGATCTCCATCTGATATTATTTTCCAGTTTTGTGAAGGACATGCCAATTCAATGGGTGCATTGGTTGTGTGATCTTTTTTGATGGATTCTACTTGTGGTTGATTTTCACAAAGGTAACGCCAGTAGAGTAATGATTTTTCGTTTTCGCTTTTAGGCGCACGAGTGCGTGCTTCCGAAATGGAACCACTGATCGTTATGCAAAAAACGAGTGTGAATACTACTGAGATTGATCTCATCTAAGAACTTATCGGTTCGCAGATGGAAAACTCGAGTTTCGAGAGAAACCGACAATTTTTTGACAAAAATGGGCTGATGAGAATCTCTCACCAGCCCTTTAGACTTTAAAAATATGAACGCAATTAGTTCTTTGCTACCACTGGTGGTTGTTCAATTTTTAGATATTTATATTTATTTGGTATCGTTTCAATCGCACGGTAATTCTTCACGTAACCTTGGCGCAAACGATACACTTTAGAATAAAAGCCATAAGCCCATGGAGTTTCTTCTTGAATAATGTTTTCCATTTGCTGAACTAGTTCCGCACGCCCCTTAGCGGCCACCGGCATTCCAGATACTTTTTTGTATAAAGCATCATATTCCGCATTTTCAAACATCGCTTCATTTGGACCAGGTGATTTATTCGCTCCAAACAGAAGTTGGTATCCATTCTCAACATCTGGATAATCAAAACTCCAAGAGCCTAATGAAATTTGTAAATTACCTTGTTTTGCTTTTTCTAGGTAAGCTGGAAAGGTATTTAAAATCACATTTACCTTGATTCCAACCGCACCGAACTGCTCCACAAAGAACTCTCCTAGCTGACGATAGCGTGTTTCTGCTCCACGGAAATCAAAGTTCAATACTGGCAAGCCTTTTCCTTCTGGATATCCTGCTTTTACTAAAAGCTCTTTAGCTTTAGCGATATTGAAATCATATTTGATTCCTTTACTTTTTACTCGATCCGCTAACCCAGGAGGAGATAATTGATCTGCTTTTGTTGCTCTAAACTTTTCAAAGGTATCAATCCATTTATCTCGATCAATCACTGATGAAATAGCCTGACGAAGATACTTGTTTGAAACAATTTTATCTTTCATGTTGAACGAAATATAGGACATCACTAGTGAGTCTTCATATTCAGGTTGGGCACCCTTTTTAGATAACTCTGCTTTAATATGAGTGGCATCATCCATCGAAGCTCTGAAGCTATCTTTAGTCAGTTCAAAAACATCAATTTCACCACTTTCGAATTTAAGCAGTCTAGGTTGATCTTCCTTGATGATATCAAATTGAAGCGCACTTAAGAATGGAAGCGCTTTACCAGCATCCACCAAATATCCTGCATCGTTTAATTTTTTTGAACTAGAAACGCTTGGATAACTTTCTTTGTAGTTTAGATTTTTCTCTAAATATAAACCCTGACTTGTCTTCCAAGATTTCAGCACATACGGACCAGTACCCACTGGGTGATCGCGTAAGTTTCCATCAGTATCTGCATAAGCATCCAACGCTTCTCTTGGAACCGGAGCGGTAAATGGCATTGCTAAAATATAATTCAAAGTCGGATATGCTTGAATGAGTTTAAATTCAAGAGTGTAATCATCCTTTGCAGCAAATCCCTCTATCGGCTCTTCAAATGCTTTTTTAAATTCTTCACCCTTTAAGCCCTGTAGTTTTTTCTCAAACTCACTGAATCCAACCACTTTTCCTTCGAAAATCCATGAACCTTGTGACTGAAGGGAAGGAATCGCCAATCGTTTAAACTCTAAGATAAAATCTTGTGCTTTTAATTCGCGACCTTTGCCTGCTGTCGCCTTAAATGCAGCATCATCAGCATACATCACTCCTTTTTTAATTTTGATGGTTACCGTTTTTCCATCTTTCGAATAAATAGGCATCGATTCAGCAAGCAATGGTTCTAGCACCGCTTGATCTTCCAGATATTTATATTGGAGTAAGGTATCCACAATGTTGGGAAGAACATCCCAACTGACAGAATCATAGGCATTGGCAGGATCGAGTGTTTTCACATCATCCTTTAATGCAATCCTTAATACATTCGTTTGAATTGCTGTTTTTTTAGTACAAGCCGTACCACCAACAATCATTAACATTAAAACAAGGCTCGTAAGCCCACTCTTTTTCATACTTTCATCCCCCATGAATATTTTTCGAAACCGAAGTAAATATTCAAAAGCAATCAAAGTGCCAAAGTTGTTAGAAATTAAAAGCAATACTATTAGATAGTTTGCGATGCGACAAAAAACAAAACTATTCATGGAGTCATAGTGCACCCACGAAATAATATAGTGAAAAGGATTAAAACCGTTTAATTTGCGCTGATTTTACCAAGCACAAATTTCTTTGCCGCAAGGATTGCATCACTCAAACCAGCACTATTGGTTCCACCCGCTTGTGCAAAATCAGGTTTTCCGCCACCCTTGCCGCCGAACTTTTCCGCGCTAGCCTTAATCACATCTCCAGCAGCGATTCCCTTCACGGCAGATCCAACAGCAACTACCAAGAAAGGTTTTCCACTTTCCGATTCTTTCACTGCTAAAATTGCTACCATTGAAGAATCTTTTTGCTTTAAGCGATCGGCCATTTCGCGGAGTTTTTTCATTCCATCAGAAGAATCGCTTACGATTCCGCTAATTAACTTAATGCCTGAATGAGATTCAGCCGATGCCATTAAAGACTCAATTTCAATTCCTTGTTCAGCTGCTTGAAGTTTTTCAATTTGCTTACGCAACTCTCTCTCTTCATTAAACAAGCGATCAATTTTGTTTGGAATTTCATCTACAGTAGATGCCTTAATTTGATCCCGAACCTGTTTCAGTTTTTCATCTTGTTTTCTAAGGTATTCAAATGCGCCTTTCGAAGTAAATGCAATGATTCTTCGAACACCCGCCGCGATCCCCGCTTCAGAAGATATTTTAAAAAGGTGAATCTCTGAACTTTGATCCACATGAGTTCCGCCACACAATTCAGTGGAATAATCTCCCACTTGAATCACGCGAACTTCATTTCCGTATTTTTCGCCAAAAAATGCAATCGCACCTGCACTGATGGCTTGGTCTTTACTCATCACTTGTTTTTTTACAACGTTGCCCTGCCAAATTTTTTCATTGATAATGTTTTCAACACGAATTAACTCCTCTGGCTTCATCGCCTCAAAGTGAGAGAAATCAAAACGCAAAAGTTCTGGGGTTACCAAAGATCCAGCCTGTTTCACGTGATCACCAAGTACACTTCTGAGCGCCCATTGAAGCATATGAGTGGCTGTGTGATTTCTAGCCGTGAATCCACGAATCTCATCATTCACTTTTTGAACAACTTGATCACCAACTTTTAATACACCTTTTTTAACTTTTAAGTGTGCAACAAATAGTTCCGGCAATGGTTTTTGAACATCCAACACCTCAGCTTCAAAATCACCCTTGAGTGATTTTACGCTGCCGCGATCACCACTTTGTCCGCCGGATTCTCCGTAAAATGGAGTTTTAGAAAAGATAGCAAGAACTACATCTCCATGCTCCTCTGATGTGGACGGAGCTACGAATAATGTTTCACCCTCAGAGGATAAGTGCTCATAACCCACAAAAACAGGGAGTTTATTTGATTTTTTAAGTTGATCTACTACTTGGAACCATTGCTCATCGAGAACTTGATCGCCGGTTCCCTTCCAATGCTTGCGTGATTCCTCTCGTTGTTTTTCCATCGCTGATTCAAAGCCTGCTTCATCCACTTGAAGATTTCGTTCTTCACAAATAGTACGAGTCAGATCGACGGGAAACCCGAAAGTATCATAAAGAGTGAAAGCAACGGAACCGGGGAGAATTTTTTTAGTTCCTAATTTTGCTAACTCCTCATCCAATAAACCTAGACCACGATCTAAGGTTTTAAAGAATTGCTCTTCTTCAGCGAGAACGGCTCTTTCAATAAATGCACGTTTATCAATCAAATCAGGATAAGCGCCCTTCATTTGATCGATTACAAAACCACAGGTTTTATGCATAAATGGGCCAGTAAAACCAAGTTTTCTACCATGTCGAATGGCTCTACGCATGATTCGACGAAGAACATAACCACGACCTTCGTTCGAAGGAAGTACACCATCGCCCACTAAAAAAGTTGCGGCGCGAGAGTGGTCCGCAATCACTCGAAATGAAAACACCGACTCATCGGTTTTGTTGTTCACCATTAATTTTGGGTTATATGGTTTTCCTACCAGTTGTGAAATTTTCTCAATGATGTCTTTAAATAAATCGATATCATAATTGGTTTCCACATCTTGAAGGAGCATACAAATGCGCTCTAATCCTGCACCGGTATCTACCGATGGTTTTGGAAGAGGATTCATTTTACCTGAACTGTCGCGATCATATTGCATGAAAACTAAGTTCCAAAACTCAATGTAACGATCTTCACCCGCATCAACACTTTTTCTAAAATCATCTCCGCCGTATTTTGCGCCACGATCGAAATAAATTTCAGTACAAGGACCACAAGGACCTGTATCACCCATAGACCAAAAATTATCTTTTTCACCAAAACGATAGAGGCGGTTCATCGCCACACCTTCTTGTTTATGCCATATTTGCTCAGCTTCATCGTCTTTTTCAAATACGGTGACGTACAATCGATCCACTGGAAATTTCAATTCCTTCGTAATGAATTCCCAAGCAAAGTGAATGGCTTCTTTTTTAAAGTAATCACCGAAGGAAAAGTTTCCAAGCATTTCAAAAAAAGTGTGATGTCTTGCTGTAAAGCCTACATTTTCAAGATCGTTATGCTTTCCACCTGCTCGAACACACTTTTGTGAAGTAGATGCTCTGGTATATGGACGAGGATCTTTCCCTAAAAATACATCTTTAAATTGAACCATTCCTGCGGTGGTAAAGAGTAGGGTTGGATCATTGGATGGAACCAATGATGAACTTTCAACAATGGTGTGTCCGTTTTTTTTAAAGTAATCTAAAAAATTTTTTCTAATTTCTGCGCCGTTCATAGTGGAATTAGTTTACACTAGAGAAGATGACTACTCTACCGACTTCTGCACTGATGATTCACTTCAAAGACTATGAACAGTATCATGGTCACAAAAGTAACAAAGCGTGTCACTATATTGGGGTTCCAACTGTGATGTTTAGTCTGATCGGCCTGCTCAGCTATGTGATTCTATGGGCACCCTCTCTAGATTTTGGAATCGAATCACTATTTAGAATTGATCTGGGTATTTTAGTTTGTCTTTGGGGTTGTATTTTTGCATTCAGGGTTGATCGAAAACTCTCCATCCCCTTCACCCTGTTTATCTACCTCAACTACCTCATTTCTAGACACCTATCCATTGGAACTCTAGTTGCGATTCAAATCGTAGGATGGGTTTTTCAGTTGGTTGGCCATTATGTTTACGAAAAAAAATCTCCTGCATTTCTCACCACACTTTCACATCTTTTTGTTGGTCCGATGTGGATTTTTGCAAAATTGATTGGTTACTATAAAGCATGAAATTACTCCTCATTACTCTTTTTACACTTTCTATTTCGGCTTGTGATTTTTCCTGTAAACCGAAAAAAACAGAATTAGCAGCGCCCCTTTTTAACGCTGATTATGCTTTTGAAAAAATCTTACAATATGAAAAACTTGGTCCTAAAGTTCCAGGCACTCCAGAACACCTAAAAGCCGGGGATTGGATTGTTGCAGAACTCAAAGCACTGGGCATAGAAGCGCATGAACAAAAGGCGGAAGCCATTAACTTTGATGGCAATAAAATTCCAGTTAGAAACATTATTGCGAGTTTTCGTCCTGAGTTGAAAAAAAGAATTCTTCTCTCTGCACATTGGGACAATCGCCCCTTTGCCGATCAAGATCATCGTGATCAAAAAAAGCCAATATTAGGCGTAAATGACGGCGGAAGTGGCGTAGCCGTTTTAATGGGAATTGCGAAAGCGATCTCGACCAGCAATTCCTTTAAATCGATCAACACAGGAGTTGATTTTGCATTTTGGGACGCTGAGGATTGGGGTAACCCATCCAAAGCAGACAGCTATTGTTTGGGCTCACAATATTGGGCTAAAAAACCAATCCCAGAAAACTATAAAGCCGAATTTGGAATTAATTACGACATGGTGGGAAGAATCGGATCCGTTTTTCCAATCGAAAACTATTCGCTTGAACATGCAGGATCAGTGATAAAAAAACTCAAGGAAGCAGCAAAAAAAATTGGCTACCAAGATTTTTTTCCTGACTACCGAATCGGTCCAATTGTTGACGATCATTATTTTGTAACTGAAGGCTTGGGCATCCCTATGGTGGATCTTATCTATATGACACCCGAAGGTAGATTTCCTCCCGAGTGGCACACTCATGACGATACTTCTGAGTTTATTTCACGCGATGTGATGAAGGTGGTTGGACAAACCACAATTCAAACGATTTTAGATTTTGACGGCGAATAATTGTTTTTCATTTCAAGCTTTTAGGCTATTCTGCTGGGTATATGAGCGAAAACATTACTCCCGCACCAGTTGAATCAAAAGAACTCACTTCCTTTGCAGATCTCGTTTCACTTTGTAAACGTCGAGGTTTTATTTTTCCTTCATCGGAAATTTATGGAGGAATTGGATCTTGCTGGGATTACGGCCCGCTCGGAGTGGAGTTAAAACTCAATATTAAGAATTCATGGTGGAAAGCGATGACCGATCGTGAAGATGTTGAAGGATTAGATGCATCTATTCTTATGCATCCTCGAACCTGGGAAGCATCTGGGCACGTGGAAGGTTTCGTAGACCCACTTGTAGATTGTAAAAACTGTAAGGCGCGTTTTCGTGCAGACAAAATGGATGAAGCGCAACTCAAGGCGGGCGAATGTCCAACTTGTGGGAAAAAAGGAACACTCACAGAGCCTCGTAACTTTAACCTCATGTTTAAAACACATATGGGTCCGCTTGAAGAATCAGCAAGCATCGTTTATTTGAGACCAGAAACTGCACAAGGAATTTTTGTTAACTTTGAAAATGTTCAGCAAAGTGCTCGTCAAAAAGTTCCTTTTGGAATTGCACAAATTGGGAAAGCATTTCGAAATGAAATCACTCCTGGTAATTTTATTTTTAGAACTCGCGAATTTGAACAAATGGAAATGCAATATTTTGTAAAACCTGGAACCGATATGGAATGGTTTGAAAAATGGAAAGAGATCCGTTTGAATTGGCATTTAGGCAATGGGCTTCGTCGTAAAAAACTTCAGTTTCACACCCATGGACCAACCGAACTAGCGCACTATGCCCGCGCAGCATTTGATGTTGAATATGAATTCCCTATCGGATGGCAAGAAATTGAAGGAATTCACAATCGTTCAGATTTCGATTTACGCCGCCATCAAGAATTCTCTAAGAAAAAATTAGAATACTTTGAAGAGTCTACAAAAGAACGATATTTGCCATTTGTCATTGAGACATCAGTGGGATGTGATCGCGCACTGTTAGCAATATTATGTGATTCCTACCGTGTTGAAGGTGATCGAACAGTTTTAAAACTCCATCCAAAACTCGCTCCCTATAAAGTAGCGGTGTTTCCTCTCATGAAAAAACCAGAGTTATTGGAAATGACGGATAAAGTATTTAACACGTTAAAGAAAAACTTTAGAACTACATACGATGAAAGTGGAACCATTGGTAAGCGCTATCGCAGACAAGACGAAATCGGAACTCCTTATTGCGTCACCATTGATTACGATGGAGTTGCAGACAATACCGTTACCGTACGTGAACGCGATGGCATGACCCAACAACGCATCAGCGCTGATCAATTAGTAAATTATATTAATGATCAAATGCTGGCATGGAAATCAGAGTAGTATTTACTTTTTGCTAGGACGCTTTCTCAACACTCGATCAAACACTTGAATTAATTTTTGTGTTCGAGTGTTTCGATCATAATGTTCTCTTGCAAAATGAACCGCTCTTTTTCCCATTTGCTTGAGTTCTTCTGGATCTTCTAAAATCGAACGCAATTTTCTTTGCAAATCAAACGAATCACCTGAGCGCATTAAAAGTCCACCTCGAGAGTTTCCAATCCATTCTCCAGAGTCGGGACCATTTGCACAAATAATCGGTGTACCCATAGCAAGTGATTCTATGGCCTGTAAGCCAAACATCGCTTTGCTCGAAGGCATTACATATACATCCAATGTACCTAAAACTTTAGGAACAGATTCCTGAAACGGCACTAAAATAATCTGATCTTGAAGATGAAATGTTCGAATTAAATCAATTAACTCTTCACTACCTTCATGATCGAAACCAACAATGACAAATTTCGTTCTTTTGGCTAACTCTTCGTTTCTTAAGAACGATGCTGCTGCCTTAATAAAAGCACTTTGAGCCTTTACATATTCAGATGAAGCTATCATGCCCACCAAATAGCATTTTAGATCAATACCCCACTGATCTCTTAAAAAACTGAAATCAAAATGCTGGGGATTAAAAATATTAAAATCCAATCCTGGATGAACCACTCGAATTTTATGAACAAGAGAGGGTCGCATTTGCTGAATGCGTTTTTTTAGTGCAACTGAAGGAACAATGATTGCATCAATTCGGTAATAGAAAAATGATTGGATGAAATGCCAAATTGTTTTTCTTACTCGCGGACCTTCGCTGACCACTACAGAGACATTTCGATTACCAAGTAACCAAGGTAAAACGCTACCTAAATAATTTGAACCGAAAACATGAATAATATTTACACCGCGAAGGATTTCTTCATTCAAGAGCTCTTTGATGGTCCGATCAAAATTTTCATTCGGCTTTTTATCTAAAGCAATAAATCGATTTTTACCAAACTGTTCAACTCTCATTTGAATCTGTGTGTTTTTCAAGCAAACAATTTTCCAATTCACTTCCTGAGAATTTAATTCAAAAATATCTTCTAAGGCTAATTGCTCATCTTCCCCGAATTCATCGCTGATATAAATGAATAAGATATTGGGAATGACTTTAGACATTCAATTCTCCATTTACTTCAGTCATCACTCTTGATGGTAAAATACCTTCATGGCACTGATTCATTCTTTGATCTTGAAACTGACAAACATTTTTTTCGCATGGCCAACAATCAACACTAGAATTGGTAATTACCTTAACTGAACCGGGTCCTACGGGTTTGGTTCTTTTTGGATCTGCGGCACCACAAACGATGAAAACCTTAGCGCCACAAAGTGAGGCGACGTGAGCTAAACCAGATTCATTACAAATGACGAATTGTGAATTTTGAAAAAGTTTCCAGAGAGAAGAAACACTGCCCTTACCCGTATAATCTAAAATCGGAATGTTTTTTCGAATAAACTCTTCAGCTATCGATTTTTCTGCTGTTCCGCCAACAATTACAGATTTATATCCGTATTTAATTTCAATATTTTTAATCAAATCAGAAAAGTTCTGCGCACTCCATCTTCTTGAATCAGCAGTCGCACCAGGTGCGATGACCACATATCTTTCACGCGGAATTTCTTGGGGTATCACTTCTGGCCACTGCTTAAAAGGATCAAATTTTGTAAAATATTCCTTGGCAGAATCAAATTCTGAACCCCCAGAACGAACTAGATTAAAATAGGTATCGGCCCGATGAATCATGGGATCAGGATTCCACTTCACTTTTTCAGTAAGAAAATATCCTCTTAAATCAGTTTGATATCCTCGGATTGTTTTCACCTTTGCTAAATAGAACAAAAAAGCTGAACCAAACGAATTAGGAAGTAAATATCCTAAATCCCAAGGTCCCTTATCTCTTAACTCAGCTGCAATTCTTCGAATGCTTTGATAAGAGTTCCAAAGTGATTTTTTTTTAAATTTAGGCAAAATAAAAACTTCATCTACATATCCACGAAACTGAATGTCTTTTACCCATTCAGTACAAACAACTCCGATCCAAGCTTGAGGATGATCTTTTCTGAGTTGACTATAAAAAGCATAAGCCATCACTTGATCACCAATCCAATTTGGTGCTCTAACCAAAATTCTTTTCATAGAATGCGATCTAGGGCGATAGCAAAGGATCCCACTTTAACTTTTGCTTCAATCCTTAATAAATATCGATGTTCATCATTTGAAATCCAAACGGTATTATCTTTGTTTTTTAACTCACCATTTTGAAAGTTTTCAACTCGATAAACGTTTGATTCAAAATCTTTACTGCCGATAGATATTTTTTCTTTTCGGTCAAACATCACTACCGATTCCCATTGCTTACCATCTAAAATAATAGGAATTCTAATCGATTCTCCCTTGTTTTGAGGAAGTTGCACCACTCTGATGTAGTATAAAAACGAAAGCGGATCTTGTGACCACAACTTAATGTCATTCTCTTCTTTCTTTTCTGAGAATCCTTTTTCGGTATGATCGATCCTATTCCAATAAAAGCTTTTTTTCTTTTCGTAATCGTATAGTTCAATTAACTTTCTTGATTGTTTTGACTCATCAAGATTCATAGTAAAACGATGAGAGTAAAGCCCATCATAATCAAAAAAACTTTCAATTAAATCATCCACTCGATAAACTAATTCGAAAAGTTTAACCGTTTTGGCATGGCCAGATAAATGGTATACTTTTCGATCATTCACTACTTTTTCAGGATAAACTTCCAAGTTAAAAGTAGCTGCAGTTACACCCACATATCTAATATCATAAAAAAGTCTCTCACCTGCCGCAAATGGCATTGGATCAATTCTTCTGCTCGGCGGAATCACTGGGGTTGGCTCTGGCACTATCACGCCCTTTTTAGATTTAATTTTTATTTTTGGTTTTACTATTTTTGCGATTAAATCTGGATTCGGTTTCGGAAGTTCACCGACGTCTTTAACTTCAAACTTTTCAGCTACCTCTTTTGGAATTTCTTTTTCGATGTTTAATTCATCAAATTTTCTTAATCCGTTATTAGTTGAACAAGAGGTAATGAGGGCAACTAAACAAAATGGCGCTATAAGACTTCGTAAGTTAACATGATTCATCTTTAATCAGTTTAAACTTAAAAATGTAATCGATCCAATCTCGATTTCGAATTGAACGACTCAAGACATAAATATCACTTAAATGCGACGGTATTTTGACTCTATCCTTTTCCGTTATTGCCAAGATGCATCCATTTTCTTTGGCTTCGATCATCAATTTTTTGACTTCATCACTTTTATACTCTGAGTGATCTTGCTTAATGATTGCTCTTTCAATCTTTAGACCTCTCTCTTGATAAAAATTGATTAACTCTTGGGGATCGGCGATCGCACACAGCAACCAAACAGATTTTTGCGTGGGATTGTTCCAATTCCAATCGATTTTAAAAAAATTTTCTTTTTCTTCAGTAAATACTTTCCTAAATTTTGAGCCCTTAGTTCCAATCACTACATCAGCAAAGGTGACTTCTGAATCAAAATCTCGATAGGGAACTTCATTTCGCTTTCTATCCGTTACGGCAATTAAGTTTAAAGCACACTTGAAAGAAAGGTTTTGAAAACCATCATCAAAAATGATCAGGTCTGGTTTCTGAAGTTCTGCTTTTTTTATTGCAAGAACTCGGTCTGCCCCAACAGAAAGTATTACTTCTGGAACTGCGGCTAAAATTTCTTGAGGCTCATCACCCAGTGGGTTTTCTTTACTGCTTCCATAACCACGGCTCACCACTGCTACTTTTTTTCCCCTGGAAACTGCCTCTTTGGCCAACGCTATGACTATTGGAGTTTTTCCGGCTCCACCTGCTTGTAAATTTCCAACCAAGATAGATGGGGTTTTCACTTTAAAAACAGGGAGTACTCCAATCACAACCAACCTTCGTCTTAGCCAGTTAATGGATGACCAAACAAAGGAAACAATTGAAATGAATGCTTTAGATTGTTTTTTTATCCGTTTTGAAGATTGAGGATGATTTATTTGCCACTGCAATATTTCTTTAGCGCTCTCTTCAGCTGAATTAGAATTTTTATTTTGTAAATAAAACAATTCACGCACTTCATTGCATTTATCAAGCAATTGAGCTCGATTACTTAAATTTGAATAGTTTTGAAATAAAGCATCAGAAAGATTTTCCGCGGTGGCTTCTGGACCTAAAAGCTCTTTAAATAAAGCATCTTTTCTGTTTTTATTTCCTAATAAAATATTGGGTAATCCTACTGCACCAACATAGCCACCAATACCCTGAATCAGCCAACGAAAAATTTGTTCGCTTAGCCAATTCATCTTATAAAAAATTACTGGAATACACTTTAAGACTGTGGCCTCAAGAGTAGATGTTCCAGATTTGATTAATCCAATTTGTGTTTCTGCAAGGCTTTGAGATGAAGAGTTTGGATAAAATACATATTCCACCATTGTTGAGGAAATGAGTGTGTTTTTTATTTTCTCACCTGATACTCCAGATGGAATAGGGACTTGAGCGGTTACTTTTTTTCCAATGCGATTTGAAAATAGCTCAAGTGTTTTGGGAATAATGGGAAGATGGTATTTTAATTCGGCATCCCGACTACCAGGCATAACCGTGATTGTTTCAAGCGGCTTTTTGTTACTTAATATTTCAGAATTTAATTCAGTTAGAGTTTCTAGTAATGGGTTTCCTTTATAAATCACTGGTATTCCAAGTGACTCATAAAATCTTTTTTCAAATGGGAAAACCACCCAAACACCGTGATAAAGTTTGCGTATCTTTTCAACCCGACCAGAACGCCAAACCCAAACCTTTGGAGGGATGCCACAAATTCTTAATGATTTTGGTGCTATTCCTTCCTTAACTACAATATCTATTAATCGAAGATGAAAATCCGGATAATCAAAGGTAATGATTAAATCGGGATTAAAATTCCGAATCTCAACGGCTGTTCGTTTTATTAATTTTTTAAAAAATGAAATTTTATTGATCACTTCAACAAAACCCATCGTGCGTAAATTTTCCGATGATTCAATAGATCTAAAACCTGGCAATGCACAAACGCGTGGTCCACCGATCCCCATCCATTGGACCGAATCTCCATTTTCTGAAACTAATTTTTGAATTGATTTAAGAATTTTTTCTGCGTGAATATCCGAGGAAATTTCAGCAGCAGAAACAAAAATTTTCATCGCAAACAACCATTTTTACTAGTTTTGATAAACTCGAATAATACTTTTACTTCTTTAAAAGCTCCGAAACTTTCTTCAATTTTTTGAAGACATTCATCTTTTTGCAAATCGCTTTGCTTCCATATTTTCAATGCTTCATTGATTGCCAAAATTGCTTCGTTTTTAAAGCCTTTTCTCCGTAATCCAACTAAGTTCGCACCTTTTACTTCACATGGTCTTGAGCCTACAAGAACTGCGTAAGGTGGTGCGTCTTTATCAATCATTGAGCCAGCTCCCACATAGACATGTTCACCGACATGAACAAATTGAGTTACACCTGTGAGTCCGCCAATAATGGCATAATCATCTAAAATCACATGCCCCGCGATTGCAACTGAGTTAGCAAGAACACAATGATTTCCCACTAAAGAATCATGGCCAAGATGGGTGTAGGCCATCAAAAGATTATGACTTCCCAAAACCGTTTTTCCTCCACCCTGAACAGTACCAAGATTCAGAGTGACGCTTTCGCGAATCGTATTGTCATCACCGATGAACAATTCCGTTTTTTCTCCATTAAATTTTAAATCTTGAGGCACTCCACCAATTACGGAAAATGGGAAAAAAACATTTCCTGTTCCAATGGTTGTTTTTCCATCCACCACTACATGACTAATCAGTTTTGTACCTGAGCCGATTTTTACTTCAGGTCCAATTATACAATAGGGCCCCACCTCAACATCATCGGCTAATTCAGCTTCTGAACTTACTATCGCTGTTGGATGAACCTTAGGGGATGCCATTGATTATTCCTTTTTTTCTGAACTTTTCTCTGTCACTGGCATTAAATTCGCCATAATTTTTGCTTCCGCTACCAATTTTTCGCCAACATATCCTTTACATAAAAAACTCCAAAGATAGGTTCGACAACCGGTAACTTCGGTTTCAATTCTTAAAACATCTCCCGGAGTAACGGGAATGCGAAAGCGCGCCTGATCTACACCAACCAACACGCACTGGAATCTGCCACGAACATTATTTTCTAACATCATGTATGGATACATGGAAAAACTTGCAACTTGAGCCATGGTTTCCAATATTAAAACACCTGGCATGATTGCAAATTCAGGAAAGTGGCCCATAAAATGAGGTTCATTCATTGATACATTTTTAATTCCAACCACTTTTATTCCTAATTTGTTTTTAGGTTGATCATCGATCATCGTGTTCGGACCACTTACACTGAGAATACGATCCACTAGTAAAAATGGGGGTCGGTGCGGTAGAAACTTCTGAATTTCCTTTTGCTCTAGATAATACTCGCTCATATTTTTTTCCTAACCTTTGTACGCTCGCGTAGAAGTTTATTTTGGATAGCGAGAATTTTATAATACTCCGAAATCGGACGTGCAGGCATACCCGCTAACTCTGATTCCGGTGGACAATCTTTAGCAACTCCAGAAAAAGCACCAAGAATACTATAATCACCAACATGAACTTGATTTCCAGTTCCAGCCTGAGCAGCAACCGTTACAAATTTGCCTAGCGATGAACTTCCCGCCATTCCCGCAGCACCACAAAGAATTGAACCCTCACCGATTTCACAGTTGTGGCCAATCTGAACTTGATTATCAATTTTAACTTTTGAATGGATTAGCGTTGAGCCCATTGTTCCGCGATCAATGGTGGTATTTGATCCAACCTCAACATCATCACCAATGATTACATTTCCAATGTGATAGATTTTTAAATGATCAATCGGTTTCTTAGTATCGGCATCTCTCACTGGAATATAACCAAAACCATCCCCGCCAATCACCGCTCCAGAATGAATTCTACATCTTTCACCAATCATTGTTTTTTCGTAAAAAGTAACTCTTGGAAACAGAACACTTCCTTTACCAATTTTACTTTTTTTACCAATAAAACATTGAGGGTAAAGAACAACTGCATCTTGAATTTCACAACCATCTTCGATCACGCAATAAGCACCAACGCTTACTCCAGCACCAATTTTTACATCGGAGCCTATGATTGCTGTTGGATGAATTTGGTTGGGCTCTTTAGATATCAACTGGTGATCATGAGAAGAAGAGCGAGTAGAAAACAGAGCGGTTAGAATAGCTAAGGCTCGATTGGGTTGTTCACAGGAAATAAATACACTTTTTTTCCACGCAGGAATACCAGCAGCTTGTATCGCTTGAACATCACCATTTGCAATGATCACCAAACCTGCCTTAGTCATGTAAAGTTCGGACTCGTAATGCTTTGAAAAGAAAAAAGAGATATCAGTTGGCCCAGCATCTTTGAGCGTAGAAAGATTTTGGAGGCTCAGTGAAGTCAAAAGCGCAGATGCAAACTCTGGATTTGCTATCTGCGCCCCGATCAACTTTTGAATTTCTAAAATTGAAAACTGATTCATTAATTGAACTAGTTAATAGCTTTCATTACTTCTTCAGTAATATCGTCTTTATCTAAAGAGTAGATGACTACGTTTTCGTTCTTCTCTAAAAGCAGGGAGAATCCTTTTTTCTTAGCAATCTCTGAAGCTTTTTCACGAATTTTACGAATGATTGGCTCACTCATTTCTTGTTCTTTTTTCTGAATTTCTGCTTGTGATTTTTGGAGCAACTCTTGGTACTTCATGAATTTTTCTTGAAGTTTGCCTTGTTGTTCTTTTTTAGCACTTTCACTCAAAGCTGCTTGTTTCTTTTGAAACTCTTCTTGAAGTTTTTTAAGATTTGCTTCTTCCGCCTGAAGTTCTTTTTTCTTTTTGTTGAAAGCTTGCTCTAATTCGCCTTTAGCTTTTTTTCCAGTTTCTGATGATTGAATTGCTTTTTGCATATCAATCGTTCCAATTTTAACCTCATCTGCACGGGAAACGCCGGCATTGAGTACTAAAGCGCTAACAATAAAAGCTATCGTGGTTACTGGGTTCATAAGGTAATTCCTTTCGTTGGGTTAAGAGTATCCTAAAATGGTTGTCCGATAAAGAAAATGAAAACTGGTGATTCTTCAGCTCTGTTGGTGGTACTCACTACGCCTGGGTGGATAGGAAATCCCCACTCAAAACGAAGTGGTCCAAGAGGAGAAAACCAACGAAGACCAAATCCCCAGTTCTGTTTTAACGTAAAATCTTGGTCACTAGAGAAGCCTGGCACAGAGAAAAATGTGTTACCAATATCGTAAAACATCACCCATTTTAAGCCCGCTTCTTTAATGAGGGGGTGTTCCACCTCAAACAAAGAATAAAACTCTGAAGCTCCGCCAACCTTCTCCACAATGCCTGGACCACGCATGATGACCGGCGCGAGCGAGAACGCTTCAAATCCGCGCATATTCCATGCACCGCCTAAATAAAATTTTTCTGCAGGAGGTATTCCTCGACCACCCGTATTAATCATCGCTCCCATTTCGGTACTGTTCTTAAATACAAAACTTCCAATAAAATTATTATAGTAACGATTGTTGAAGGTCACTTTGGAAAAGTTTTTTACTCCGCCCAAACCTGCGAACTCTAAAGAGAGGTTTTGATAATTTCCATCACTGGTTTCAAAACGATTGTTTCTTTTGTCGCGCACTAAACTTAAAACTACGCTCGAAAGAATTCCTGTATCTAAACTATCGTCAGCAACCACTTGCGGTGCACCTGAGATTGGATCTGCAGCGCGTGCATAACTAGTCATCACTCGAAGATGTTCGAATTTATAGGTAAAGAAACCTTGGATATCATCTGAAAGTGGGTAGCCTAACTTAAGATTAAATCCTGCACGACGAACCAAGTATCGATCTGGAATGGGCGAATTGCTCATGAATAAGCTAAATCCTGCACTCCAATCCGTATCAAAAGCATACGGATCCATAAACTCAAGACTAAAGCTGCGAACCACATCATCTTTACCCCATTGAGTTTCAAAACTTAAGTTTTGACCACGACCAAGAAGGTTGATCTCTTGAACTTTACCCTGAAAGAAAAATCCCTGAACCGAACTAAATCCCGCACCTAGAGTAATACTTCCAGTGGAGCGCTCTTTCACAACCACTTCAATATCAAGCTTATCATCTGAACCTTTTACAGGAACTTGATTGAATTGAACTTCTCCAGGAGCAAAGTATCCAAGGCGCTCAACGCGTTCTTTGGAAATACGAAGCTTAGATCCACTAAACAATTCGCCCTCATGAATACGCAATTCACGACGAACCACTTTATCGTAGGTTTTAGTGTTGGCCACAATGCGGATTTCATTAAAGTGAACTAGATTTCCTTTTTCAAAACCATATTCAACATTTACCGTTTTAGCTTCGTCGTTGAAATCCATTTTTGGAATCACATTGACAAATGCATAGCCCAAATCTTGATATTTCTCGGTTAGGCGCTGTATATCAGCATTTCTTGCACTAACACTGAATGTTTGATCCTCAAGAAGTTTAATTTCTTTCTTGAGCTCTTCTTTAGGGAAAAGTAAATCGCCACTAAAATCATAAGAGCCAATTTTGTAGGAATTTCCTTCATCAACAAAAAGTGAAATGAAAACGTATTTTTTATCATCACTCACCGTGATAATTGGGTTTTCATATCTGAACTTTAAATAACCATTTTCAAGGTAGTAATAAGTTAAACGCTGAAGATCGATCTTGAATGATGCTTCCTTGAAAGTTCCTGAACTAGAAAGAAAGTTCATTGAACTTCCTTCTTTGGTTTCTGCAAATATTGTTTTTAACTTTTCATCTGTGAATGCATGGTTATTTAAGAAAACGATTTGTTTAATTTCAACTTTATCAAAATCAGAAATCTTATAAACTAACTTTACTTCGCCTTCTTTTACCGGACGAACTTCGTAAGCTGCACGGGCAAGATAGTAGCCTTTATCTTCATAGTGTTTTTGGAGTAGTTCCACATCACTTTGAGCTTTATTTACATCAAGAATTGCCCATTTTTTAACCTTGATCACTTCTTCAAGATCACTGGTATTTATTTTTTCATTACCTTCAAAAACAATTTCATCGATTACCGGACGCTCTTGAAAAGAAAGCGTAAGAACAATCCCCTGTGCGGCAGATCCTTCTTTTCTGATTTCGATGTTGTCGAAATATCCCATGCCATAAAGCGCTTCGATGTCTCTTCTGGTATCGGTTTCTAAATATGCTTTTCCTGGTTTAGAAGAAATTTTTTCTAAAACTGCGTCGCGCTCAATACGATGAAGTCCGACGGTTTTCACTTCTGTAATTTTTTCTAAGTCGGCACGCGACTCAGCACAAAGGTGTAAAAGCAAAAAACTAGATGCAATGAGTGGTGTCAAAATTTTCACAGAGACTCTGTAATATCACGAACTTTGGATTTTTCCATCTTTCATCGTAAGTACCTTTTTCATACGACTCGCCACATCATGATCATGAGTTACCAAGAGAATTGCAATTCCAAGCTCTCTATTTAGGTTGAGTAAAAGATCAATAACGCGGCGACCATTTTCAGAATCGAGATTGCCGGTCATTTCGTCGGCGAGAATTAATTTGGGCTTCATCATAACAGCCCGCGCAATTGCCACCCGTTGTTGCTCG
Source organism: Bdellovibrionales bacterium (assembly GCA_947372355.1). GTDB lineage: Bacteria > Bdellovibrionota > UBA1018 > UBA1018 > CAIMNF01 > CAIMNF01. Next base: position 28,260 of record CANBTI010000007.1, read on the forward strand.
CCTCCCGATAATTCTGCAGGACGATGCTCCATCCGTTCACGCAAACCAACATATGTTAGAAGTTCTTTTGCGCGAGATTCTGCTTCACTACGACTCACACCATTGATCAAAACCGGCATCATCACATTTTCTAGTGCTGTGAATTCCGGCAACAAATAATGAAACTGAAAAATGAAGCCCAAGTTTTCATTTCTAAATTTTGAAATCGCTTCATCTGACATCTTCCAGATATTAATTAATTTAGGACCAAAATAAATATCTCCACTCGTGGGACGATCCAATCCTCCAAGCAAATGAAGAAGCGTGCTTTTTCCCGCTCCAGAAGATCCCATGATCGCAACGCAATCGCCTTTCATGAGATCAAACGAAACACCTTTTACAATCTGAAGCTTTGCCTCACCCTTAATGAATTCTTTATGAAGATCGCGCGCGCGCAGTACTAGGCCGTCCATTTTAATCCTTCCACTGGTGATCTTCGTGCAATTTTAGCGGCTGGAATCACCGTTGCTAAAAAACAGATCACAAATGCCATTAAAGCAATCGCACACCACTCTGTAAAGCGAATCACTACGGGTAAATATTCCAAATGATAAATTTCAGCAGGTAAATGAATGAGGTGGGTTTTACTTAAAATAAAAACACAAATGAGCCCCATGATCACGCCTGCGAGGGTTCCAAGGAGACCAAAAAAAGACCCCACCCATGAGAACAAAATAAATTGATCGCGCATTTTCATTCCTAAAACACGCAAGATGGCGATTTCTTTTTCTTTTTCGTAAACCATCATTAAAAGCGCACTCACTACATTAAAAGCCGCTACAATCATGATTGCGGTTAAGAGCGCTGCAATCACACCCTTTTCTAATTGAATTGCATAAAGTAGATTTTTATTGAGCTGTCCCCAATCTTTTACCCGATATGGAAAGCCAAAATGCTTGGCCAATTCTAATCCAGATTGAGCCGCTAAATTTGAATCGGTCAGCTTAATCCGAAATGAAGTGATGTAGTTTTTAACTTGAGCCGATTCACCGAAAACTAACTTTTGAACCGATGGTAAAAGCGCGTAAGCATATTTGGAATCGTAATCATGCATTCCCAAATGAAGTAATCCCGTGATTTGAAAATCCTGAACACGGGGACTCCCAAAATCACTATCACCCTCGTATCCTGAAAATGGAAGGATCACTCTCATCGAATCGCCCACGCCCACACCTAATTTTTCAGCCAGCGATTCACCAACGGCAATTTGTCCTTCTTCAGTAGGAAACAAACCGCCCTTCACTAAATGCTTTTCTACGGAAGTAACACTACTCCATGTGGATGGATCCACACCTTCGATGATTCCACCCGAAACACCATTCGGCCCATGAAACATCACTTCACTCACAAAAGAGCCGGTAATTGCCTCAAAATTTGGAGTGAATTCTTTAACTTTTCTCTCTAAACTATCTCGATCGCGAATGGGGCTACCACGACTATAAAAAATAATATCGCCCTGAGTTCCTGAAATAATTTGAGTGAGTTCTTTTTCGAAACCATTCACCACGCTGGTCACCAAAAGAAGCGCAAGCACACCCACACAAACTCCAATCACTGAAACCAAAGTAACAAATGATAAAAAATGAGTGTGACGGGTATCAGTATCGAGTTTTTTTGAAGTGAGAAAACGAAGAGCAATCTTTAAGGCAAACAATTAGTGTCCGCCCTCGGAATCTAGATATCTTTCAGCATCGAGTGCGGCCATACAACCTGTTCCCGCTGCTGTGATTGCTTGACGATAATAATGATCAGCAATATCTCCGGCTGCAAATACTCCCGGAACTTTTGTTTTCGTAGAGCCAGCTATAATTTTCAAATAACCAGTTTCATCCATTTCAAGCTGACCCTTAAACAAACTTGAGTTTGGTTGATGTCCGATGGCAATGAAAAAACCAGTCACTGGTAAATCCGTAATGGCTCCGGTTTTTAAATTTTTAACTTTAAGGCCTAGCAATTCTTGCTCACCTAAAATCTCTTCCACTGCTGAATCGTACATTACTTTTACTTTTGGATTCGCGAGTACACGATCTTGCATCACCTTACTGGCACGAAATGCATCACGGCGATGAATTAAGGTTACTGATTTTGCAAAACGAGTGAGAAAATTTGCTTCTTCCATTGCAGTATCACCACCACCAACCACGGCGATATCTTGATTGCGGAAGAAAAAACCATCACAAGTAGCACAGGCAGAAACCCCTTTACCCATGAGTTTTTTCTCTTGTGGCATTCCCAATAGTTTTGCAGAAGCGCCAGTAGCGATAATTAAAGTTTTTGTTTTCACTTCAGAACCATCGGCCAAAAAAAGCGTGTAAGGTTTTTTAGTGAGATCTACTTTTTGAACATCACCTTGTTTGAAACGTGTTTTAAAACGCTCCGCTTGTTTGCGAAAGTGATCCATGAGCTCAGGGCCCTGAACGCCATCCGCAAAACCGGGGAAGTTTTCAACTTCAGTGGTGATGGTCAGTTGTCCGCCTGGCTGGGTACCTTCTACGCAAAGAGGACTCAAGTTTGCACGAGCAGCATAGATAGCTGCCGTTAAACCCGCAGGACCTGTTCCGAGGATGACAACATTCTCAACTGTGTTACTCATATAGATAAATTAGCTAACAGAATCATCAAGCTCTTCAATGCTGATGTATTCAGCATTTTCAGAGTCGTCTGGAAGTTGCTCAAGGTGAGCCTTCACATCTTTATCCGCAACTACATTGCGAACTAAATTTTTATCAAGCATGCGAACATCGAATTTTTTTTCTTGGATTGAATCGTGAAGTAATGACATAGTGCTTTATGTATACAGATTTTTAGTCAAAATTTCAATAACCAAACAATACATGAAAGTTTCAGTCGTCATTCCAGTTTATAATCAGTGTCAGCTAACGGAGCGTTGTCTCCAATCCTTGCTGAAGCACTCCAAGCTACTTGGTGAGGTGACCGTAATTGATAACGCGTCCCGCGATAACACAGCGTTGATTTTAAACGACTTTAAAGAGCAATTCACTCAAACAGGGGTTTCATTCCAAGTTATTTCAAACTCGGAAAACGTTGGTTTTGGCAGAGCTTGCAATCAAGGAATCCGTATATTTTTAAAAGGCCAGGCGCAATATTTAGTGATTTTAAATAACGATACCTGGCTAATGCCCGATTGGGACCAAGCTTTGGTTGATACATTGAACTCCAAACATTTAGATTGTGTGGGTCCTTATTTTTATGAAAAACCGATCTCTGAAAACATTTCTCTGATCGCAAAAAAGTTTATCACTAGAAATGCGGGCAAGACTCGGAAACATTTTGTTCCAATTTTGATGTGCTTCACTCGTTCCGCAGCCGTACGCCTCGCTTCTGATTGTGCCGGCTCCAACGGCGCCATGTTTGATGAGCGGTACTTTGTTACTTATGAAGATACCGATCTACTCACCAGAATGAAAAAAATGAATATGAAATACGCGCAGTCGGGATCTTGTTTCATTTGGCACCATTCAAAAGGAACGCGCGATCAACTTCCTTCCGGTTACGAACAAGAAGGACTTAGATTATTTATAGAAAAATGGGGATTTGATCCACGCATTCAAGAACACACCTTGATGGCGAAATGGAAGCGAAAGTATTACAAAACGATTGAGAAAATCGGACTATTTTAATTCTACAGGTTAAGCATGAAAATATTTGAGCGGATCATCTTGTTTTTAGGATCAGTCACTGTCATCGCCTTATCCGTGATTCATTCCATGCACGGAACCGATTCACATCATTGGGGCTTCATCATGGGAACAGCCCTGGATTTAATCCAAGGAAAAAAACTGTTTCACGAGATCTATATTCAATATGGATTGGGGCAGCCATTTTTATTTCAATTTTTAAATTATTTATTTCCCATTAACTTTTCCACTGTCGGAATGGTTACAGGGGTTGTTTATGCGATTAACCTTTGTATGCTTTTTGCAGTGGTAAAAAAGATTGGCGGATCTTCACTTGCATTGATGATCTACGCAATGGCCCTACTCATTCACACTTACTCAATATTTCCTTGGCCAAATTACTACTCAGGCCTGTTTCTAACTTGTGCAATCTATATGCTCATCCGTGATGGTCGCTTCATGGTGACATCATTTCTAGCGGGTGCTTTTTTGTTTGTGGCCTTTTTGTTTCGAAGCACTTATCTGGTGAGTATTTTATCTGCTTCTTTCGTTTATGGGATAGCGGTGATTTACAATCCTAATCTTAAAAGTAAAAAGATACTGGCTTCACTTACGTTTTTTTTCGTAGGAGTAATATTTTTTTCTTTGTTATTGTCATACCAAGGAAATCTGGGAATTTGGTTTGAACAAAGTATAGCCTCTGGAACTTCAAAGTATGCATTGGGAGTTCATGACGTTATTAAAACTCTTCGCAAGGCATTTTGGCCTGTGGGCATTTACCTTCCCGATCAAATTGTGAACACCAGCTTTGTGGCACTATTTTATGTTTCCATCATCTTTTTATTTAAAAGTGTTATTAGAAAAATCACCCCTGTTAAAACAGAATATGTATTCATTGCACTATTGGGTTTGGCAGGACTCTCCCAGGTAATTCTGAGTTATGAGTTTTTCAGACTACAAAATGATTGCATTTCATTGTTGATCATTTTTTCACTCGTAATAAAAAATCACCTTTCAAAAATAAACTTCAAAATCGCCACGGGAGTTTATTTCATACTTTTACTGCTCAAATTTCCAAATGCATCCGCCCTATTTCCTTTATATGATGGCGGATGGGACTCTTATCAATCCACTTCGATTCACATTTTTAAATTTCATCGGCTTCAGCCTGAAGTAAAAACCTACTATGAAAAACTAGCTGATGTTTTATGCAAAGATGATCAAAAAATAATCAACCTCACGCCTGATTCGACGATCCCCTATTTGTGTGAATTAAATAAAAATGATCTGCCAATTCCATTTTACTCTCAAAAACTGAGTAACATTCAAAATGTAAATATTAAAAATAAATGGATTGTTGTTGATCAGTCATCAGATCTAAGCACTTCCGAACTTAAACTAAATGCCACGATCACTCGTCCTGCTCAAATTCGGTTTTTTGGTACTTCTGAAGTAAAAATATTCAGTGTCAATTAGTGCCAAGTTTTAGGATCACGTTGATCATCATCTTTATTGGTTTTATTGGGAACTAATTTCAAATGGCCCGATTTCTTTTTAGAGATGGAACTTTTGTTAAAGTTCATTTTAATACCTCTCGCTTGAAGCCACATAAAGAATAATCCAGCACCCATTCCAGATAAGTGGGCAATTGCACTGAGTCCGTTTTGCCCAGAAAACAATGCTTGCAATAGCTCAATCCCGGCGAGTAATGCCACGAACTGTTTTGATTTCATCGGGAAAATCATCATGAAAAGCATTTCACGATCTGGAAATAAAACTCCATAAGCGAGCAGTAATCCATAAATACCACCCGAAGCGCCCATCATCGGCATTGAAAGATAGATTGGATTTGAAATCACCAATTGCATTAACATATAAACAATACCGGCCACGAGAATACAAAAAGAGTAAAAAACGAAAAAACGCTTCTTACCCCAAACCGATTCGATATCAGATCCTACAAAAGCTAAAACCATCAAATTCAAAATCAAATGCATTACATCTACATGTAAAAAACTGTAGGTAAAAAGCTGCCAAAACATTCCATGCATCGTGCTGATCGGAGTGAGTGCAAGCAAACCTCTAAGATTTCCACCCAAAAATTGATCCACTATATTTTGAACCACAAAAATAGCGACGTAAGTAATCAGTAGTTTCTTTAGCATTTCGCTCAATCTAAGTTGCATATTATTCCTTTGTTTGAATTTCCATGAGTTCAATTAAAACTCCACCGGCGGTTGCGGGATGGATGAAATTTATTCTCATATTTTGAGCACCTAATTTTGGTTCAGCGTAAGTGAACTTGAAGCCTTCTGATTTCAACTTTTCAATTATTGAATCTAGCTTTCCTGCTCCCACCTGAAATGAAAGATGATGAATTCCGGCTCCTCGTTTTTGAATAAATTTTGAAACAGTTCCTTCTGGATCTTGTACCTCAAGAAGCTCCAAGTGTGGCACCTCTCCCACAGGACTAAAGAAGTGTACATTCACTCCTTGTTCGGGAACGCTTTCAGAAATACCTCGAGTAATACCAAGTGATTTAAATAGTTTTTCAAGCTGATGATTTCCAGCTTCAGTGGCGATTCCAATGTGATTTAGAGTAACTTCTGGTTGTTGCATGCTTACTCAAACAATATCATCAGTTTAAAATAAAAAAAAGGAGCCGTCCCACTTGTCGCTGTACCCGAATTGAACTCCTCAGTCAGGATTCAATTCGAAATTCAAGTGTAACGGCCCCCAGTCAAGATCTAAGCAGTATGCACCCACCCGTGCTCTATCTGTCTCAGACAATATACCTATCGGGTGGCTGAGTTAAAACTTTAGCTTTTTTTTAAACTAAATTATTAAATTAATTATGTATAAAAAACAACAACTTATCTTCAATTTTTCAATTGATTGACTTTAATTTATAAATACTCAATAATACGCGTCATTATGGCTATCATTGAAAGAATCACCCTTCCATCTACAAACATTGAAAATGATAGCGTAGGCACTCTTCCGGGGCTAAGAATTTCAATTCGCTCTACAACGTCTTCCTTATCGGATTACCCTGAATGGCGCTTAGAAGAACTCTCTAAGAAGAGTCAAGATACTGTGATCACTGATGGTGCCTGTTCATAATTAAATATCTAATACTTAAGTACCTTCAGACAGCCCATATATTGCTCCACTATCGGTGGAGAATCTGTTTTATAAGCTTCATGGTAACAGGCCTCTAACTTTTTAAGAACTCCCAGGCTCTGAGCACCATTGTTTGCTTTTAGATATTCATGAAACTCTCCAAAACAACTCAAATATGCATTTTTCATAGGATGAGATTGGGGTAAATCTTGGGGAAAAAGAACTTCAAAATAATCCTCATCCTTAGATTGAGATAATTTAGGATCCTCTTCTAAAGCTTCGATCACCATCAGCTCAGTTTCTTCATAACGATTGACCCACTCTGAATGATTTAAGCTTTTACAATCTTTCAATACAGACTCTAAGACATCTTTTTTTGATGCCATCGCTGTTGGTAGAGTTAAAAACAGCAAAAAAAATATTCTGATTAATTGCATCTAAAGCCTCCGCAGTTCCTTTTTTCAAAATTTGCCATCGGCTTATCAGATCCTCTTTCGGCACAAGAACGAATGGATTTCATATAGTTCAAGGTTTCACTGTTTTTATTATACTTTTTAAAACACTCATCAAGACTTTTAACTTCGGCGCATTTTTTTGCCAATCCCGCAACGCCGCCATTATAGGAACCGGCAAGAAAAATCTCTGAATCTAGCTCGTCCATTTTATTAATGCTAATAGAATGATCATTATTTTTAGTGACTTTAATTTCATCAGGATTTTGCCCGCTTAACAAATTTAGGTCATAGGTTTGTTTTGCCACTGATAATGCAAAAGCCAATTGAGGGCATTTCACACTTTTCCCATTGATGCTATGGGGTGGGTTTTCTGTTCCTTCCCAATACTTACTCCAAACCTTTTTTGCAGCGAGTTCGGCCTTATTATTAATAATCATTCCTTGGAAATAATTGATGTTTTTTTGTAATAAAAGTTTTTCTTTTTTTACCTTGGCAGATTTAAGTTTTTTCTCTTCTTCCAATAACTTATTTTGAAACTCTAAAATTGATTTCTCAAAAGACTCTTCCGTTGAACCAACCACAATGTTCATTTTCTTAATACAATCCGGCATGAATTGAATATATCCGGTCGCACCCTTTGGAGATTTGGCTTCCGAGATAAATTGGGTTTCTTTAAAATATAAACAGGATTGAACTGCAAAAGATAAGCCCGCACTTTCAGCCGCCAATGCAATATTTGGAACTAAAGTTGTTTTATAATGGCAAAATAGATTGACGGGCGATTCTTTCGCTCTTGTTCTATTTAAGGAATCTGGATTATAGCCTCTTTCTGCATAACAACTCATGTAATTGAGAACTTCTTTTTTTGATTTTAAATTTGTGACTGAATACAAGTCACCAATGGCACTATTGATCATACTTTCTGATGTATTGAAAACGTCCGGTGAAGAGAAACAGGCATTTGTTTCAAAAAAAATAAATGGATTAATCTTTGCTGGTGTCGTCCCGCAGGATTTCTTTGCGATCGGATCGTTAGCAGGGCACGCACAATTTTCATATGCATTAGCAACAATTGAACCTAAAAAAGAATTAAAAATCAGCGGCAACGCGCACATCCATGTTCGCATTTTCATCTAATTATATTATCAGGCTTTTCCATTTATTCGTAGAAGGTTTTGGTGCCAAACATATGCCGTTCGAATGATAGACTCAATACTTGAACGTGAAGGCTCCCACCCCAAAATTTGATGCGCCTTTTTATGGCTCGCAATCAAAAAAGGTGCATCTCCAGGACGTCGATCAAATTCAACTGTTTTAATCTGTTTCTTCGTTACTTTTTTGACTGCTTCAATCACCTCTAGAACGGAGGTTCCATTCTGTGTTCCCAAATTATAAATTTCAACTACGCCTACCTCGCTTTTAAATAGACGATTTAATCCAAGGATGTGTGCTTGAGCGAGATCTGAAACATGGATGTAATCTCTGATACACGTACCATCTCGTGTGGGGTAATCACTTCCAAAAACTTTTATCTCCGATTCTGGATTTAATGCATTTTCGAGAATGAGTGGAATCAAATGGGTTTCTGGCTCATGCCATTCACCAATTATTCCTGACATTGAGGCTCCTGCAGCATTAAAGTATCTAAAAATAATTGCACTCAAACCCCATTGCTGAGAAGCCTCTTGGATTGCTACTTCAATTCTCAGTTTTGAATCTCCATATGGATTTAATGGGTTCAACGGAAAATCTTCTGTTATCAGATCTCCACCATCAACATCTCCATAAACAGCAGCGGTACTTGAAAAAACTATCTTTTTACACCCAAATTCTTGCATGGAAAGTAATAGGTTCTCAGATCCTTCAACATTGTTCTTATAATACAAACCAGGATCTTTCACCGATTCAGCAACACTGATTTTTCCAGCAAAGTGAACGACCGCTTTAGGTTGGTATTTAGAAAAGATTTTTTTTAACTTTTCTAAATCGCAGATGTTAATTTTTTCTACAATTAAGACCGGCAGATAACTTCTTCTCAACTCTTGATTTAAAATTTCAATAATCTCTAGGTGACCACCAGAAAAATCATCCAATACAACAATTTGATGTGGCTCCAAGTACTCTTTGCCGATTTGTGTGCAAAGATCTAAAAAATGCGAACCGATATACCCCGCACCACCAGTTACAAAAATAACTGGTAAAGAGTCGATTTTTTTTTGATCTTTATTGATTGAACTCATTTAGATCACAATAATATATTCTAAATAATTAAGCTGCTTTTTTATCTGACTCTATAGATTCAACGCGCACTGAAGGATGCGCATTGATTGCATAAACTGTTGCAATTTTAGAAACATCCAATATTGAAACCACTTTTAACTCACCCATGAAGGTTGCACTCATCCAGTATTTCACCATTACGTTCCAGTTAATGGGCGCACCTGTTGATACAATTTCTAAGTCGAACATTTTTTTCCCGATCGTTGCTCTAGAAATGCCTTGAATCAAAACTCTATTGATAAAAGAAATGCTCATTCCAAAGAATAAAAAACCAAGTACCATTCCACTCCAAATTGCACCTTGGGTTTCAGTGGCATGAACTTGATGTAGAACAATCACCAGAGCCGCCATCATGGCTCCAAAATATCCACCCAGAAAAGCTCCTCCCCATTCGATTAAAAAATCGATGGAACTTGCCATGAACCGATTGAGATAAAGCTTATTAGATTGTTGAGCGTCAAAAAACATACTATATAGAGTATCGGTCAATTACTTGACTAAATTAAGCAGTTTTTTAAATATATAAATATACTAAATATTTCAATACTTTATGTTTCTTTAGTTTTTTTAAATGGAGCTACCTTTGATAATAAAAATAGCCCCGGTAGGGTCATCAAGGAGCAAAAGATGAAGTATGCACTCCAAGAGCCTAACTCCACTTTTATTAAGCCCGCTGGGGCAGAGATCAGTGTTCTTGGCAATGCCACCAAACTGGTGAGTAGGGCATATTGAGTGGCTGTAAATTTTTTATCCGTGAGAAAAGCGACAAAGGTATTGAACGCTGGTACAGCCATCCCCGCTGCAAACATTTCAGTTCCAATCACTAAAGCAAGAACCAGGTTGTTTTTTTCAATGCCCGAAAGCCAAACTAACCCACCGATCGCTAAAGCCTGTAACACACCAAAAATCCAAAGAGATTTATTTAAACCAATTCTTGCCATCACTCCGGCACCGACAAATCCACCGATCAGCAAAGAAATCAATCCGACTCCTTTTACTGCGGCAGCATATTCAGTTTTACTGTAACCATGTTCAATCACAAATGGAGCCGTGAGTGCTCCCGATAAATTATCACCAAGTTTATAAAATAAAATAAACGCAAGAATGATGAAAACATTTTTTGTTTTAAAAAAAGCTCTAAAGGGACCAACAATCGCTTCTTTTAAAGTAGGTGGAATAAAAGCATTTGCATCATCTCCCTCGGGAGCCATAAATGTTGCGATCATTCCCAACCCCACAAATGCAGCAACTAAAGAATAGATTTGAAACCAACTCCACTTGAATTGATCTACAATCCATAATGCCATTGCACCCGCCACCAACATTCCAATTCGATAACCTGTAGAATAGAGAGAAAGACCAAATCCCATTTCTACCTCAGTCAGAGATTCTCTTCGATAAGCATCAATTAAAATATCTTGAGTTGCGCTCATGAATGAAACAAGTAAAGCCATTAAAGCAGTTGCTTTCAGCGAACTGAGTGGATCACTTCCACCCAAAAGTACAATTGCCAACATTAATGCAATTTGTGAAACCAAAAGCCAGGAACGGCGTCTGGTTAAAAATGGAAGTGAATAGCGATCAATAAAGGGAGACCATAAGAACTTTAAATTGTAAGGCAATCCCACCAACGCAAAAGCACCAATCGTTTTAATATCAATCTTCATTTCCGTCATCCAAACCTGAAGAGTAGATCCAGTCAGCAATAGTGGAATACCGCTTGATAAACCAAATAGAAAATGAACGATCCAGATTTTCTTTTTCATATAGAATTAGCCTTTTTTGAACGTTTTTTTATAAAAAAATCTTTTAAAACTTGTGAACAGGTTTCTTCGGGCTCGTAAATCACTTCAAAGCGATGATTTAGTTTATCATCCGAATGCAAATGATAACCTAAACATATTGCCCCACCCTTTTCGTCTTTTGCACCGTAAATTACTTTTCGAATTCTGGCCTGTTGGCAAGCACTCAAACACATTGGGCAAGGCTCTAGTGTAACATACAAATCACAATCGATTAATCGCCATGTCCCCAATACTTTTGAAGCATTTTCAATTGCACTCATCTCGGCATGTCCTAATGGATTTTGATTTTTTTCCCGAGTGTTTCGACCACTCGCAATCACCACACCATTATGCACAATCACGGCACCTACCGGTACTTCATCATTCAATGCCGCTTCATGAGCAAGCTTAAGCGCTTCAGATAGAAACTTTTTTTGCATTCGATGGATCCTTTTGCTTCAAAAGCCTACGCACAATCACTCTTAACACTTTTTTCTTTTTCCTATCAATAGTACCAAACTTAATCCCAATCCCCTTGGGATGAGTAACGGTACTTTTTGCATTCCAAACCACAATGCCAGGAATATCTATTTTTTGGCTAACATCTTCAAAATTTAAAGTTACTTTTTCAAACGGATGATAATCGTGATGTGTTTTAACAAAACATCCTTTTCGACTCATGTCTAGAACACGTCCTTCGGTACGGCCTTCCGAACCACTTAAGTGATTGAGCGTGACTTTCAAATGTGGCATTCCTGCAATTCCACTTTCCCACCATCTAATTTTAGGGAATAAAAATGGAACACGAAGTTCATTTGATATTGATGCAATTACATAACACTGAACTAAAACCGTAAAAGCAAAGGCCCAAACTTTAAATTCTGAGTTGCTGTGTTGAACCAAATTCAATGCATCTAAGTATACAGTAAAAAACTGCGCGATTAGTAGAGTGTACCAAGACCACTTTTTTAAATTTTTTAATCCAACACCTGTGATGATCCAAAAAAAAGAAGCCAAATAAAACAACGGGGAAAGAACGTTTGAAATAATTCCTTTTGAATCCAAATCAAAAATGAGCGTAGCAAACACCAGATAGGTAACCGGGAATGGAACCATAAAAAAAGTAAGAAAAGTCGTATAACGGGAACAGCGAAGTTCTTGATTCATGGACACTTTTCTATTTTCTTCCATATCGCTCAGACTTACGAGTGTACTTTTTTTGACGTAATTAATTCTCCCAACTTGCTTGACCACACCCGTCTAACATAGGATTTGAGTGTGTATTGGATATTTTTCATCATTTCTACAACTGCATTTTCAGCTCCTACGGCAAAGAACCTGGAGCAAAATACCTATGAGGCCGTTACGGGCGAAAGTTCAGATGAGGATAAATCTTTTTGGGATACATTTTACAAACAAAAAGATGATGCTTTTGGAAAAGATGCTGTTGGATTTCTAAAAGAAAACATTGCCAAAATTCCTAAAGGGAAAGCTTTTGTGCCAGCTATGGGCGAAGGACGAAACGCCATCTTTCTCGCTAAGCACGGGTTTGAGGTTACTGGTAATGATATTTCCGAAATTGCCGTTGATAAAGCGATGGTGATTGCTAAAAAGCACAATGTAAATATTAAATCTGCGGTTGTTGATTTAAAACAATTTAAGTTTGTTGAAAATCAATTTGATTTAGTTTTCATATCTTTGTATTACGAAAAATCTTTAATTCCTGGTTTTAAAAAAACCGTTAAAAAGGGTGGATACATCATGTTTTATGAAGAAATCTATGATGGTGATCCAAAGAAAGCACCCGATCTATTTTGGGTTAAGCACAAAGAAATGAATGAAATTTTAAAAGACTTTAAAGTGATCACGATTAAAGAATTTAACGATCATGGAAAAAAAGTGGTCGGAGCACTTGCCCAAAAAATATAATGCAAAATAATAACGAAAATTTAATCAAGGGTGTCGTCACAGAAGTTTTTCCAAATCAATGTAGCGTGATCCTAGATAGTGATCCTAGTAAAAAACTTCTCTGCAGTTACCGTAGATCCCAATTCCTAAATAAAAAAACCGAATGGCGCGAAAGATCGCCCGTTGCCCCTGGTGATTATGTTGAAATTAAGGTTTTAGGCTCTAAGGATGGAGTTGTTGAAGGATTAATTCCAAGACGAAACCAAGTTCAGAGAAAAGCCCCCGGAAGAGAAGGAAAAGTACTTCATACGATTGCGGCCAATATCGATCAAGTGGTCATCGTATCCGCTTTTTTGGATCCACCTTTTTCGCCTGGTTTAATTGATCGCTTCCTCATTGCCACTCAACAGGAAAAAATAGTTCCTTTAATTGTGATCAATAAAATGGATTTAGCTGCTGGAGTTCCTGAATTTGATCGAACACCATGGAAACTTTACACTGATATGGGTTATCAATGCTTTCCGGTTTCGGCACATGATCCAGAATCATTACAAATTTTAAAGGATAAGGTAAAAGGGAAAACTTCAGTTTTTTGTGGTCATTCTGGTGTAGGTAAAACCTCATTGCTTCATGAAATTTTTGGTGAAAAAATTGGGAAGATTGGAAGTGTAAACTCTGTAACGGGTAAAGGAAAACACACCACTACCTGTTCCATCCTTTTGCAGCCAGAAATTGGAACGCGTTTTATTGATACACCGGGAATTAAAGAGTTTGGTTTATTCAACATTAAACCCAATGAATTACTCGAACATTTTCCTGAATTATATGAGTTAGATCAAAAACGGGAGAAGTATGATCACCTCTCCCGCTATCAAAGTTATTTGAGAATTAAACAAGGTCTCGAAGAAGAGAACCGCTAATTAGCCTTTCATTGCATCAATGACATCTTTTGCAATGATCATGCGTTGAATCTGAGAAGTTCCTTCATAGATTTGGTAGATCTTTGCATCCCGCATGAGTTTTTCAACTGGGTATTCTTTTGAATAACCGTAGCCACCAAACACCTGAACAGCATTAGTAGTTACTTGCATCGCCATATCAGCAGCAAATGCTTTTGCCATCGCTGCGAATTTTGTATTTCTACGTCCTTGATCAATTTCCCAACCCGCGCGCCAAACAAGATATCTTGCTGCTTCAATATCCTTTGCCATATCAGCAATCATAAAACTTACCGCTTGATAACTTGCAATGGGCTGGCCAAATGTTTTACGTGTGAGTGAGTACTTGATTGCCTCATCCATCGCACGGCGAGCCAAGCCCACCGCACCGGCAGCAACCACTGGGCGCGTGTGATCAAATGCACCCATGGCGATTTTAAATCCTTCACCCTCATTCCCTAAACGATATTTCGAAGGAACTTTTACATCTTCAAAAGTAATTCCACGAGTATCAGAGGCACGTTGTCCGAGGTTATCTTCTTTTTTACCAACGGTGATACCCGGAGTTTCGCGTGGCACTAAAAAGCCACTCATACCTTTGTGTTTTAATGATTGGTCAGTGTAAGCAAGAACAAAATACCAATTAGCTACACTTGCATTGGTGATCCACATTTTTGAACCATTGATCACGTAATCATCGCCCACTTTTTTAGCTGTGGTTGCAATGCCCGCAACATCGGAACCTGCACCCGGCTCGGTTACACAATAAGCTGCATATTTAGGCTCTGCAGTGAGCATTCCTAAAAATTGTTTTTTCTGAGCATCGTTACCTGCAACCATCAGTGGAGCTGAGGCAAGTGCATTTGCTTCCATTGCAGTAGCCATACCAGTACAACCGTAAGCCATTTCTTCCGTAACGATACAACCATCAAGAACACTTAATCCCAATCCGCCGTACTCAGCGGGAACGTGAGTGTTCATCAATCCTAATTCCCAAGCTTTTTTAACCACTTCATGGGGGAACTCTCCCGTGCGATCATGGTGTTCTGCTCTTGGAATCATTTCTTCTTTTGCAAATTTGCGAGCGATGTCTTGAAGTTGTTTTTGATCTTCTGATAATTCGAAACTAATCATTGGTGAATCCTTCCACTTTTGTTCTTAACTATTCTGATACAAAGATTATACCACCTTAAAATTTACGGTAATAGTGACAAGTATATCCATTGGGGTGTTTTTTTAAGTAATCTTGATGTTCTTCTTCCGCCAAATAAAAGTCGCCCGCCTTTTTTACTTCTGTAACTATTGGATTGGGCCATTTTTTAGACTCATTCCATTTTTTGATCGTTTTTTCGGCAACTTCTTTTTGATGATCGGTCGTATAAAAAATTGCGGAACGATAAGGGTGGCCTATATCATTTCCCTGACGATTTAATGTGGTAGGGTCATGCATAGTAAAAAACTGATCCAATAAGGCCTCAAAGGATAGCTTCTTCGGATCAAATACAATTTTTACTGATTCCGCATGACCAGTATTTCCCTTTTTCACATCATGATAGGTCGCATTTTTGAATGTTCCGCCCGAGTAACCAACCTTAGTATCAATCACTCCAGGAATTTTTCTCACTAAATCCTGAACACCCCAAAAACAACCTCCGGCCAAAATCACTTCTTCATTTTTTACCGCGGATGCTTTTTTTTGAAATGCTGGAAAAAGCTTTAAATATTGACCATAACCTTCGGATTCTAAATCTTTCGCATGAATGAATTTCATCGATGCTGAATTAATGCAGTAACGTTTATGATCTGCACCTGGTCCATCATCAAATACATGTCCCAAATGAGATTGTGCATTTTTAGATTTTACCTCTGTGCGAACCATTCCAGCTGTTTTGTCTTCTTTAAAATCCACAACAGTTGAATCAATTGGCTTTGTGAAACTTGGCCAACCAGATCCTGAATCAAACTTATCGGTTGAAGAAAACAATGCTTTTCCATCTACCACATCTACATAGATTCCTGGTTCATGGTTATCCCAATACGCATTTTTAAAAGGGGGCTCTGTTGAACATTGCTGAGTGACCGCGAACTGTTCCTTTGAAAGTTTTTTAATGAGATCTTCTTTTTTAGACGAATTGTTATCATTTGCCATAGATGCAATTGAACCCAATAGAAACACGATAGTGATGATCGATTTCATGGTTTCTCCTTTATATTTATTCACCATACCTGAAACCCCCAAATGACAGGATATGCTATTTTTTCTAATGGTTTCAGTAGTTTAAATATGTTTGCAATTATACGATTCTTCGGTTATTGTGCACCGCATTATGATTAAACCAATTTCATTGAGTCTTACCATCTTCTGCCTCCAAACCGCACTTGCCCAAGCACAAGTTGCCACACCCACCAACGTGAAGGATTTAGTGACCCTTCGAAGTTGCGCTCAAGCGGTGTCAAAATCGATTGAAGGAAGTCACATCCGAGCTGACTGGGGGAGTGATGACCAAGATAGTATTTATTATCTGAATTGTAATGACGATGTTAGCAGAGCCACGGGTGAGGACTATTACATTATCACCCCAAGTGGCGTTTACTACTATTTCATCAAGCCCCATAAAGATTATAAAGGTGGCGCTTATGGTGCCCTTTATCGAGTTAAAATTGAAAATAGAAATTATTACTTTAGTGCTGATATCACCAATAGTCTTGGCGGTTTGTACGATGAATCCGGAAATAACTTATCTTGCTCAGTTACTGATCCGGATTATTCAAATATTGATCCAAGTTCAAAAAACCCCGTACTCGCCTTTTACATGAAGGTAATCACCGGTAGCAGCGACCCAAAATCTGCAGTACTTGCTGAACCCGCAACTGGTGATCGCTTAGAAAAAGCAGCTGCTTGTATGGAAAGTAAAATTAATAAATTAGCCGAATCCTTAGCGGTGACTTACGAATACAGAGTGAAGTACAAACAAGTACCACCCGAAACTTTAGTTATTTACAAAGCAACCCTTGAAAACGCGCTTAAAACACCTGAATGTAGCGTGAATAAAAATGTTGCAGATAACTTCCTAAAGCTTCTTGCCAATATGCCTCAATGAAAAAAGAGATTTCTAAATTCAAAATTTACGAAGAATCAGTTCAGAGCCCTCGCTGGCAAGTTGAATATCTTCCGCAGTTTCATACATGGCTTGTGGGAACAAAACCCACAGCCATGCGCGAAGATTTTTCAGGTACAGGATTAATTTCTTGTGAATGGGTAAAGCTTTCAAAAAAAAATCGCGCAGTAGGACTAGACCTTGATCTCGAAACCTTAAAATACGCCAACGAAGTGAATCGTGCTGCACTAAACTCTTCAGAGCAAAAAAGGGTTACTTTTTTAAAACAAGATGTCATGAAACCAACCAAAGAAAAATTTGATTGGATTGGTGCATACAACTTTTCTTTTTACACCTTTCACGAGCGTAAGCAGCTTCTGAAATACTTTAAAGCAGTCCATAAATCACTTAAATCAAAGGGTACATTTTTTCTTGAACTCAGTGGTGGAGAAGGCTTTAAAGAAACCACCCAAGAGATGAAAAGATTCACCATTCCTGGTTTAGGTAAATTTCAAAGCATCTGGCAACAACATCAGTACGATCCGATCTCTAGTCTCAACCACTATTCCATTCATTTTAAATTACCCAATGGCAAATGGATCAACGACGCCTTCACTTATCATTGGCGCATTTGGGAAATTCGCGAAGTGAGAGAAATTTTAGAAGAGGCTGGCTTTAAAAAAACGGTCGTACTTTGGGAAAATGCGGATGAAGATGCAGATGAATATCTTCCGCAAGAACAAGGCGACTATCGTAGAGATTGGTTAGCTTATGTGGTCGGTGTCAAAAGCGGAAGCTGAATCACGAAACGAGTATTGGCAGAATTTGAATCATAATAAAACTCCCCACCATGGGATTTAATGATCCCATGAGAAATGCTCAAACCCAAGCCAGTACCTTTTCCAATTTCTTTTGTCGTATAAAATGGCTGCATAATTTTTTGAAGTATATTTTCAGCTATCCCTTTTCCAGAGTCAGTGACTGATAATTCAATGTGATCTTTAGTCAACTGACTTTCAATCAAAACCCAAGGATTATCAGTTCCCACGATTGCATCAAAAGAATTACTCAGTAGATTTAGAAGAACTTGCTGAATTTGAATGGATCTGCAATTTACAGATAAACTTGAATCCATCTTAAGTTTTATTTCAACTCCATGACTCTTAAACCTTTCTTTTGAGAAATCTAAAACATCCTGAACCATTGATTCTACTGTAGTGATTTGAAACGCATCTTCATCTCCGTTTCTAGAAAATGATTTTAGTCCCTTAATGATCTTTGCAATTCTTTCACTTGCCGAAATGATTTTTTGTAAATTGATAATAATTTTTTCTTTTGGAACTTCATTGTTTTTCAGTTCTTCTATCATTACGCCCGCACGTCCAGTCATTACGGCAAGCGGGTTATTTATTTCGTGTGCAATACCAGCCGACATCTCTCCCAAAGTTGCAAGTTTTGCACTCTCTGTGGCTCTGGATCGCTGATGATCAAGTTCCATTTCAGCTTCGACTGCCGACTGAATATCGTAGGCAACAATTAACACTCGCCCCTCTTCAAACTCTTGATAACTACTTAAATAAACCATCATCCAACAAGAACCATCAGGAAAGATCATTTGGTGCCTAAACTGATCAACTTCTTTTCCACTAGAAATGAAGTTCTTCACTAGAGTTGGAAATTCATCATTGGGTAAAAATGAGCCCAAAACCCTCACTATATTCATTACATCAAATCCAAATTTTTCATTGAGTGCAGAATTTACCCAAATGTATTTTAAATGATGATCAACACAACTCACCATTCCTGGTACAGAGTGAAGAACACCCTCCATGATTTGTTTGTTTTGAATTGCTAGCTCACGATTAATGACCGAATCGTCATAGTGAAGACTATTTTGTTTTGATAAATTTATTAAATACAAAACACTCATGCCAAATACGATCGCAATAATATTTGCTTCTTTATTTCCAAGAAGTAACATTACAAAACTTGGAAACACGGTGATGATCACAACTGAATACATTAACTTTTTACTGGGCGCAAAACCCATTAAAGCACTCACGGTAATTGAAATAATTAAAAAAGCATTAAAATACGATGAGTCACCCATGCCCAAAAAGTAGATGTGTGTACATAACCATGTAGACCAAATAGCAAAAAATAAAACCGTTAAAACATAAAATGCTGAATTCCAATGATTGGATTTTATTTTTTTTTGTACTTTAGGGATACAAATAACGGACCTAACCAAAACCCCAAAAAACATCATTAAAAATAAAGTGATGCAGAATACTGGATAAGAATTTCGAAAAGGACTCAAATAAATTGCGACCGCTAGTCCAAATGGATGAGCAAATCCAGTCTTGGCATTTCTTTTGGCTAAATCTACTAATCTAGATTTTTTAAGGTTTAATTGAATAACAGGATGTAGCGATTGGGTTGAATCCATTTTATTTAATTTTAAATCAGGAATATAAAAAAAGCCCCAGTTACTTAATTGTAATCGGGGCTTTTTTAAATATTAATGGCGGGGAGAGAGGGATTTGAACCCCCGAACAGATTGCTCCGTTGCCGGTTTTCAAAACCGGTGCATTCAACCGCTCTGCCATCTCCCCGCGGTCTCTTCACGCTTTTTACCTCCTAAACAGTAGGTAAATTACGCAAGCTGATTACGCTTATTGAAAACGGCACTGTCTATTTGTTAGCAGAGCGATTCAGATACTTTTCAATAAAAGTGAGAAGTTGTCAATTCACATTCATTACGCTTCAAGCACCAAAAATGCGCCTGATACTTTTTATTGGCTCGCGTGGCTCTCGCCTGGTTTGGGTTTGAAATAGATCTCTTGATGGATACTGGTCTTTTCAACCTCATGTGCAGTCAAAATAGACTTCACTTCATCAATCATGGCGCCATTTCCACAAAGGTAAAACTCCGTATTTTTCCAATCTAAGGTTCCTGCATTTTCACGCAACCAATCTGTAACGCGCCCCTTAAAACCTGGCCAACCCACCGTTGGACGAGAGAGCGTTTGAACGAAGTCTGTACTCAAAACCGGCGTTAGCTCTTCGGTATAAAGCAAATCATTGGTATCGCGCGCGCCGAAAAGCAACGTAGTCGTGATTGGCTTATTTTGCTGATAAACCTCGGATAAAAGCATAGAGCGGAAAGGCGCTATGCCCGTTCCTGTTGCAATCATGACTGCATGTTTATCGCTTTTGGTTTTGTAAACAAAATCACCGAAAGGAACTTGTCCCTTGATCGTTTCGCCCATTTTAATGTTATTTAGGTAATTCGTTCCGGGTCCACCCTCAACGAGTTTTACACAAAGTTCAAAAATATTTTTGCTTGGCATCAACTCGGGTGAAGACGAAATGGAATAAGCCCGACGCAAATCACGTCCGCCCGGACCCGCTCCCGGTATCAAGACACTGATAAATTGACCCGGCGCAAACAAAAAGGGCGCGGAGGACTCTAAATGCATCTCAAAAACGTCTGCGGTGAGTTGCTTTTTACCTACTAATTTTGCGTCTACGGTGATCGGTTTTACTTTTTCTTTTGGAGATTCCATCCCAACACTTCTAGCTAAATTTTCCTGCATAATCCAGCCTTTTGTGTGGTAGCTTTCTAAGTATGTTTGGATTAAGCGGTGGACATTTACTTATATTAGCTGTGGTTGTTTTACTTTTTGGTAGTCGCCGATTACCGGATCTTGGCTCTGCCTTAGGAAAGGGCGTTCACGCCTTCAAAAAAGGCCTCGAAGGCAAGAATAGCGATGACGACCAAAACAAACTTTCCTAGAAGTTTAACTTCAGCTCTCGATATTCCCGAGCATCTGCATGAATACATTACGGAGCAAGATCCGACCCTTTACACGCCCGAAGATCATGCTTCTTGGCGCTTCATCATGCGTGTTTCAAAGTTTTTTTTTAGCACTCACGCTCACCCACTTTATTTAGCTGGACTTGAAGCAACTGGCATCGCGACTGAACGCATTCCACTCATCAGCGAAATGGACCAAGCCCTGAGCAAACTCGGCTGGAGAGCGGTAGCGATTAATGGGTTTATTCCTCCAGCAGTTTTTTTAGAACTTCAATCACTTAAAATTTTAGCCATTGCTTGTGACATGAGAAAAATTGAAAATCTGGGCTACACTCCCTCGCCAGATATTGTGCATGAAGCGGCCGGACACGCACCCATTGTTTGCGATCCAAATTACAGAGCCTATCTTGAGTCTTATGGACAAGTGGCAAGAAATGCAATCATCAGTAGAGAAGATCTCGAACTTTATGATGTGATTTTTGAATTGTCAGAAATTAAGGAAAATCCCAAAGCATTGCCTGAAGAAATCGCTCTCGTACAAAAAAAATTCGATACAATTGCTTCAAAAATAAAAGAACCTTCAGAGGCGGCTCTACTCACACGCATGGCTTGGTGGACAACCGAATACGGAATGATTGAAGTAGATGGAAAGCCTGTTGTTTATGGTGCGGGATTGCTTTCATCAATTTTAGAGAGTCATCAATGCATTTATCCTCACGTGAAGAAAATTCCATTCTCACTTGAGGCAACCATTAACACTTCCTACGACATCACTCGTCCACAACCACAGCTCTTTGTTGCAAAAAACTTTGAGTCACTGACTGAAGCGTTAGAAGAATTTGCCAATCAAATGTGCTTTAGAAGAGGTGGACTATCTTCACTCTCTCTAGCTGAAAAAGCAGAAGCAACTGTAACTGTTGCTCTCGATAGTGGAATGCAAATCAGCGGGATTGTTTCAGAGTTTGAAGGCCAGAGCCAAGATGAAGTTCATTCTTTTTCCATCACCGGTCACAAGCAATTTTCTTACCATGAGGCTGCAATGACAGAAATCAGCGACACTCATTTTGGAACTAAAATTCACCTTCCATTGTTTGATCCTTCGATTTCAACCGTTCCTCTTCAGGATTTATTAAAAAAACTTCATGGCACTGGAATTCCTACAAAATCGGGAAATCGAATTACAGGACAATTTAAAAAAGAAATAAAAATTGGGACTGGTGGAAGATTGGTGATTTTGGAAAAAGCAAAAATCACTTCGCGCGAAGGGAAAGTGGTGTTTGAAGAAAAAACCAGACTTTATCCTTTTATTCTCGGCAGTAAGGTGGTCTCCGTTTTTGGAGGTGCTGCTGACCGAAAAGAGTTTGCGCTAAGATATTCTAATCTTAAGAAAAAAGTAAAATCGCATAAAACAAACGCTACACCTGAAAACGTTACCATGAATGAACTCTACCTTAAAATTAGAGAATTAAGAGATTCAGGCAAAAAAGATGTGTCGGGGTTAGAGAATTTGTCGTTAGAGGCAATTGAAAAATTCCCTCATGCGTGGTTGATTCACCTAGAGCTTCTAGAAATATTTAAAATTCATCAAATCAATTACAATCAATCGGCAACAGATTTAGAAATGCTTCTCATTAAGGCTATGGCTGAAAACCCAAATCAAGTAGAACAAATTAAAATGGGCTTGGAGTTACTGAAATGAATATGATTCGAAGAGGCGCCTTTCTTTCGGCTTTAAGTGTTGTTTTAGGGGCTTTTGGGGCTCATGGAATAAAGGGTAAAATCACTCCTGATTTGTTTGAAGTGTACCAAACTGCAAACTACTATTTTTTTATCCATGCATTAGCGATTATTTTATATGGTCTGTTTTGTTTAATTCAAAAAAGAGAAACAAAAGTCTGGCCTGCAAATTTATTTACTCTTGGTATTTTATTGTTTTCAGGAAGTTTATATTTGATAGTTTTCACCGGAGTGAAAGCATTCGGAATGATCACGCCTCTCGGTGGACTCTCCTTCATCATTGCTTGGATAGGATTCGGATTGCATGCAAAACGCACCTAATTATATCGCGACACCACTTCCGATCATTGCTGATGTTTCACGTTTAGTGACTAAAATCACGGATCGCATTTCAGGAGATCGATCAGAATTTCCACTTCTAGTAAATTGCGTCGCCCTTGAAGCCCTAAAGCTTTGTGGAATTTCAGCAAATATTTTTTATGGTCAGGCAGCATGGATTGAAGTCATGGAAGACATGAGTTTGGTTTGGGCTGGATGCTGGGGAAAAAACACTCACTTCTGGATTGCTACCAATTCTGGAGAAGTGGTGGATCTCAACACCAGTGTTTCACTTCGAAAAAAAGATCATCACAACCCACTTCATCGTCCGAAATACTCACCACCACTATTATGGTCAAGAGAGGTTCCTGCTTTTTATCGTTATGTGCCCGAGGGAATAGCAGAGATTGAACTCACAGAAGAACGTGATCAAAAATGGTTTAAGCTTTGCTTGGAAGAAATACGTCAAAAACTACCCACTCTTGCTACCACAAGTGAAGAGGATCTTGATTTCCCAGATGAGCCAATTCTTTGTCCCGGTAGAAAAATACTCGATGATGCCGCCCAAAACTTTCGTCATTACGATCGGGCACTATTGGTCAACGGGATTCCGGAAAAACCCTTTTAATTTCAATTGTCACGATGCTAAACTTGAAACATGAAAAAAATTCTTTCGCTGATCCTTGTTAGCGCTTTTTTAATTCCTACTGCACAAGCTGTTAACAGCATTAACGTTCAAACTTTTAACCCCTCTACCTCAGATCATTTTGTTTTACTGGAAGATGCGTATCGCTCTGAGTGGCCAAAAAATTCAAAACTTTATTTAGGCGCTAACTATAATTATGCAAGTGATCCATTTGTTGCACTCGATAGCATCAGCGGACTTCGCGCATTCAGTGTGATTGATTCCATCCAAACTTTTGATCTCATGGTGGGCTTTAAAGCTTCATCAAGATTTGGATTGTTTTTTGGTCTTCCAATTCATTTTATTAAGTATCCGGATGTTGCATCCCTCGGCATTACCTCTCATAGCACAAGTGCAATGGGAGACATGAAAATTTTAGGAAAAATCAGACTTACAGATGATGATGCTACTGCACACATCACACTTGTTCCAGAAATTCACTTACCAACAGGAAACACTGAAAACTTTGTATCCGATGCTTCCACCTATCTTGGATTGCGAGGAGTATTGGAGCGCCAATTTGAAAAATTCACTTTAAATATTAACATTGGTTTTGCAGCGGCTTCGAACTCCATTTATCAAACTTCAGTTGCTACCGCCCCTATTGATTTTAGAAAAAGATTAAATTTTGGTATCGGTGGATTCATGCCATTCACCGATCGATGGGGCATGAATTTAGAGTTCAACAGTCTGAACATGATTCCTTTTGATAAAAACATCAATCCTAACGAACTATATGCAGGCTTACGCCACGTATTGAGCGATGATGCGATTTTAACTTTCGGACCTTCAATCGGAAAAATTGGTGGTTCATCAGGTCAAAATTTCCGCTTTATCGCCGGAATCCGTTTCAATATTCATGATGTGGATAGTACCGCACCAAAACCAATGCTCACCTCAAACGCTCCGATGACCGCGATGCCGATCGCCGCTAGTCCAAGAGTAGTGATGAGAGCAAAACAAATTGAACTCAGTACACCTGTTAATTTTCAAGAAAACAGCTCATTGCTGACTCAAGATGGAAAAGATCTCTTAGATGAAGTAGCTGATGTGATTTCCAAAAATAGCACTTCATTTAAAAAGATTTTGATTGATGGTCACACGAATAACAAAGGCCAGCCAAAACACAATCTTTGGTTATCTCTTGAGCGCGCTAAATCAGTGAAGCATTATTTAGTGGGTAAAGGAATCTCGGTTGCAGTTCTGGAAGCTCGCGGATTTGGACAAATGAAACCAAAAGTTTCTTACACTAATCCAAAAGCGATGGAGATCAATCGTCGAGTGGAATTTAATATCGTTCAATAGATTACACTTAGGTTCTAATCATCCATTTTTATCATGAGGCTCCTGCCTACTCGCTGTGCGCATCCATGCGCGCGAGACATGATAAAAACAGATGATTAAAGCCGAAAATAAACTATTCCCAACAAAAAGCCCGAATTGATTAACGAATGTAAGATCATTCCAGGGATGATTGAAAGAGTAATAAATCTCATCCATGTAAGGCAAATCCCCACCAAAAATGCCAAGACCACTTGGATATATACAAATTTATAATATTCCTGTGGAATCATTGATAATCCGATGAGGTGATACAAGGCAAAAGTTAGAGAACATAATAAAATGATGGTTCGGATTCTGATTTTTAATTTTAATAAGAGTGAATAAACACCCTGCCTAAAAATTAACTCCTCTATTATTGGCATTAAAATAACCAGGTGTAGAAAATCACCTTTGGCAAAGGGAATATTGACCTTAAGGGCTTGAAACAAAAGTGGGGATACAAATCCAAGAGCCGGAAGAATTATAAACAATAAATACATCCAACTAAATTTCATAAAGCTCGAGTGGCAATCCATCGGGATCGCTAAAGAAAGTAAATTTCTTTCCGGTGAATTCATCCATTCGAATCGGCTCCACTTCAACGTTTTGTTGAACTAAACGGAGAACACAATCTTCGATGTTGCTTACCTTGAACGCTAAATGCCTTAAGCCCTGAGCCTCAGGACGTGACGGCCTAGTGGGGGCATTAGAAAATGAAAAAAGCTCAATCTGAGTTCCATCATTCATGGATAAATCAAGTTTATAGGAATTTCTCGATTCCCTAAAAGCTTCATTCACAATTTTTAATCCTAAAATTTTTGTATAAAAATTTTTTGAACGCTCATAATCGGAGCAAATGATTGCAATGTGATGGATTCCCAATAAATTCATTTATCTGAACTTTTGAATTATTTGGAATGAATCTCAGCATTCATCACGCGGCGGTATTTTTCCATGAGTTCCATCTCTTCTACAGGCTTAGAGTACTCTGGCAATCCTTCAAAAAGATGATCTTCGGTTTCTGCAAACTCCCAAGAAACTTGTCCCGTACTAAGCTCAACCACTACGATTGGTTTACCTGGTACCACACCTGCTTTAGCACCATTCGCCACCGCAAGCTTTGCAATCAATCCAACACAGGAATCTCGCTCTATATAAGCAGATTCTCTCAAGGTGATTTGATTTTCATTTTCTGTAATCAAACGTCCCATGTCTTCTTCAATCGTGGTGAGTTTACGAAGTACATTTTGCTTGTAACCAAGGGCTTCATTTTGAAGTTGTTCAATGGTAATTAAAAGTGCCAATGCTTCTTCGTTTTTTGCTGCAATAAATTTTTCGTTCAGGGCTTTAATTTCGTTTGGGGATATCATATTTTTTACCGATTAATCCAATCATAATTGAAGCTCACGCTAATGCGGTCTTCGTTGTTTTGATGAGGGGGAACCTCATGTTTGATCCAGCTTTCAAATAAAATCAAATCGCCGTTTTTGGGTTTAAGATCATGCTGCATTTTTCTCGCCGGACTCGCCATAAACATTGCAGCCCTAGGATCTTCCACCCGAAGTGGACTCGCACCATCTTTGGCAACCGAAATGTAAAATGTTCCACTCACCACCGAGAGTGGATGAATGTGAAATGCATGATACACATTCTTGGGCATGACGTTCACCCACATGGATGAAAGTTCCAAAGAGCCTGTATCAAATTTTAATCCTAGTTTTTTTACATATTTTTTAACTTCAAGATCGATCTTCTTCTTTAATGTTTCAAAAACACTAAATTGAAGATCTACACGAGAAATAGAATCATATGAGGTGTAACCGCCTACGTAATTTTTTTTACTCCACTTCACACCCACTTCATCAATGGCAGGCATTTGGGATGCTGTCCACTTTAATTGAGAAAGAGTTTTTGCGGTAATCGCTATTTTTTTTTGTTCAATGTAAGTGCTGAAAAGTGAGTGCATGGTGGTTTATTCCTTCTCTTTCGGAGGAACGACATAAGTCACTACAGTCACGATTCCCTTTTTTAACTGGTTCCAATATTCCACTGCTTTTTCAGCTCGTGCGGTTGGCAACTCAAGCGTAATGGTTGGAATCCCTAATTCTTGTCCCGTGTAGTTTCCTAATGATCCTGGGAAAAAACCAGTAGAGCTCGCTTTTACTTTTTTTCTCAACTCTTCACACTTCTGAATGTACTCGGTTGAAAAATCAGAGAGCTTTAGGTGATCTGGCCCATCGTAATCGATCATATTGAGTGGAGAGTGAATGGAAACAATTTTGTTAGGATTAAATTTTTCGATTAACATTTTTTGAAAAAGTGTTTCGGGTTCAGAGTTTGGTTTATTTCCTGGAAATCTTCTTTTTTCAGAATGAAACTTTTTCTTCCAAGCCTTGAGTGCATCACGCGACCAATCTTTAGTCGCGAAGTTGCGATTACAATCTACTCCATGAGCATTGGTTCTAGATTTAGGTAAACCCATAAATCCATCCGGATTCACTAAAGGAGCAATGATTAATCTGGAATCAGGATGTGCACCCATGTTTTCTTTTGCCCAAGCCGCAATTTGAAAACCTAGATAAAGTGGTGTGATCTCATCACCATGAACCATAGAAAATATTAAAGTGGTGTTTGTAGCTTTCTCATTACCATATACCGTGTAAATAAACGGGCGACCTTTAATTGATTTTCCACCAATTTTCCAAACTGAAATATCACCAGCCAGAGAACAGGCACTATTGCCCCATTTTCTTTTTTGAAATGCTTGATCTAAAGCCGTACAGAGTTGAGCAGGAGTTTTTTCAATAGTTTCTGCATGAATTGCTGAAGAAACTAAAAACATTAAAAGAAAAGAAAATAAATTTTTCATGCCTTCCTCTTTTTATAATAATGGCGTGCTACAAAAAACAAAATGCCGATAATAATTACACCAACTATTCCACCTTCAACCTTCTTGATCATTTTGATTACATATTCAAGTAGGTCACCAAATCGATAAACAGAATAAACAATGGCAGGAACACTCACCAAAGCAGCAAGGCCATCATAAATGAGTAGGTTTCTATAGGGAAGATGAAGGAGTCCGGTAGTAAAAAAGATCGTTGATCTAAATCCGGGCATAAATCGTGCTGCAAACAGAAGTTTACCGCCATGCTTTTTAAGTTTTTGGCGTACTCCATCAATTTTTTCTTCATCCAAAAATAATTGAAATGGCCACTTTTTAATCAGCCTTCTTCCAAAATGATGACCAAGCCAAAAAACAAAAGTATCACCAATCATCACACCGATTAAACAAACGGCGATCATGGTCCAAACATCACAAACCCCATAGTAAGTGAGAACGCCTGCTGCAAATAAGGTGATGTCTTCAGGAATAGGAATGCCCAAACCACATGCCAAAAGGATGAGGAAAATTGCGAGATAAGGAATGGGGCCGTTTGCGTAATCGATTAAATAATCGACGATCAAGTTCATGGATGGTTTTTTCCTGTCTTGCTATTAGACCTGAATTTTTACTTTTTTGAAAGAGGATGTGCGTTGCGATATGAATCCATTAATTCGCCAAGATTTAAATGGGTATAACGCTGCGTTGTAGACAAACTTGCGTGGCCTAAAAGCTCCTGAATACTTCTAAGATCAGCACCTGCTGTGAGCAGATGCGTTGCAAAACTATGACGAAGAGCATGTGGAGAAGCCTTTAAACTCCCCGACATGATCTGTGTTGCACGAATCAACTGGCGACTTAAAATTCGAGCAACACTACGAGCAGTTAGTCTGGTGAGTTGTTGATTGATAAATACTAATTCACGATCTTCCAAAACCGGTCGGGATTTAAAATAATTTTGAAGCGCCTCTTGAGCAACTGGATTCAATGGCACCCAACGCTCCTTACTCCCCTTACCCATCACTCGAACCCAGCCTTCACGCGCTTCTAATTGATTTCGCGATAATTCAGCCACTTCACTCACACGGAGCCCACAGCCGTACATTAACTCCAGTAGTGCTCGATCTCTTTTTCCCACCCAAGTGCTTTCATCGGGAGCCTTCATCAACTCTAGGACTTCTTCTACTTTTAAAAACTGGGGGAGTTTTTTTTCAATTTTGGGGGATGGAATGAGTGCAATCCAATTTTGCTTCACAATGTTTTTTCGCTTTAAATACCTAAAAAACGTTCTAATGGTACTCATTTTTCTCGCTAGCGAAATGGATTGATTGCTTTCCATAAGAGCGCTACCAAAAGATCTAAAATGCAAGGACGCAAGAGGAAGTGACGGATTAAGAAAATTTTCCGGAAATTCTTTTTTGAAAAAGGAACAAAACTGAAGGAGATCACTTTCGTATGCGCGCAGAGTCTCTTCGCTCCAGTGCTTTTCATTGCGGCCAAAATCGAGAAATTCTATAGACCAATCAGAAAAGTCCATCTCTTGCTTTGCCATTCTTGTATAAGAATATGCTGAATTGTGATAAATCAAAAGCAATGTCAGTAAAAATTGATCAAACAAAAAAAGTGCACATTATCGGCGCAGGGCTAGCTGGATCTGAAGCCGCCTATTATTTGGCGCAAAAAGGTTTTAGCGTAATCATTCACGAAATGCGCCCTACCAAACTTACGGAAGCTCATAAAACCGGAATGTGTGCAGAGCTCGTTTGTTCTAATTCTTTAAAATCTAAATCACCCGTTTCTGCTCCAGGAATGATGAAAGCTGAAATGAAAATGATTGGCTCTCTGATTTTGGATACTGCAGAACAATTTTCTGTTCCAGCGGGCGAAGCGCTTGCGGTAGATCGTGATTTATTTTCTTCATTTGTACATGAGAAAATTATTAACCATCCCAACATTCAGTTCATTGGTGAAGAAGTGGATCATCCATTTCCAGGAAAAGATGAAATCACACTCATCTGCACGGGCCCACTCACCGGTGATAAACTCACTGAATGGATCATGCAAGAAGCGGGAAGTGAAGGTTGTTATTTTTATGATGCCATCGCTCCAATTATTGAAACCACTTCCATAGACATGAGCTCTGCCTTTATTGCCAATCGATATGGCAAGGGCGGAGAAGAGGCTTACATCAACTGCCCGATGAGTGATGTGGAATATTATGCTTTTATTGAAGCACTTTTAGCAGCAGAAATTGTTCCTGCTAAAAATTTTGAAAAAGAAAAATTCTTCCAAGGTTGTCAACCCATTGAGGCCATTGCAAAAACCGGTAAAGAAAGCTTGCGCTTTGGTCCGATGAAACCAGTAGGACTCGACGATCCCAGCACCGGTCGCAGACCTTACGCCAACGTACAATTACGTCCAGAAAATCGCGCAAAAACCTCTTACAACATTGTTGGTTTTCAAACCCGCATGAAGTGGGGTCCACAAAATAAAGTTCTACGCATGATTCCCGCATTAAAGAATGCCGAGTTCTTAAGAATGGGTTCTATTCACCGCAATACATTTGTGTGCGGGCCAAAAGTATTACGCCCAGATCTTTCTTTAAAAAATCATCCCCATGTATATTTTGCGGGCCAAATCACTGGAGTCGAGGGCTACTTAGAATCTGCTGCGTGTGGAATGTTAGCGGCAATTTTTATTGAACAGCGCCTGCTCGGAATGCCCCACCTTGCCCCACCAGCAAACACCGCACTCGGTGCACTACTCAGCCATGTTACGGCAAGTGAAATTAAAAACTATCAACCAAACAACATTCAGTTTTCACTATTTGATCCTAAATATTTTGAAAATTTAGATGGGCTAGATCGTGAAAAAACACGCGAAGGGATGTCTAAGCAGGCTCCTGTATATTTTCAAAATTGGATGAACGAATGCTCAACTCAATTTTCGTAATACTCGGTGCTGCTCTTTGGGCTACGGATACTCTTTTTCGTCACCCCATGACCAATCAGATTTCAGCATTATCGATTGTATTTTTAGAACATGGCTTTGCGCTCATGATCGCCGTGATTGTCACGTTTGTTTTTCAAAAAAAGAAATTAAAAATTGAAGCCGCTCCTATGGTGGGAGCGATCTTCATCGGCATCATTGGTTCAGCATTAGCTACCGTTTTTTTCACGATGAGTTTTCAGTTTGTAAATCCCAGCATCTCTATTTTGCTTCAAAAAACCCAACCAATCGTGGTGATTTTGCTATCGTGGATATTTTTAGGGGAAAAACTTTCATTACGGTTTTTTGTTTGGGGCGCGTTGGCACTTGTTTCTGCTTTTTTCATTAGTTTTCCGCATGGGATTAGTCATGACGAAATTCATGATGCTAACTTTTCGGGAGTAATTCTCGCTTTGATCGCTTCTATATTTTGGGCAATTTCAACGGTGATTGGCAAGGTTACTCTAAAAAGAATGCCGAGCTCTCACCTTACGTTATGGAGATTTCTTTTTGGATTCATCACTCTTTGGATTTTGTTATATTTTGTTCCACAAAGCAGAATTGAAATTCCGATCGTAACTGTGGATTCTTCTGTGATGCGTTCGCTGTTTTTTATGGCATTAGTGCCAGGCTTCATTGGCGTTACACTTTATTATCGTGGACTCACCCGAATTAAAGCCTCCACTGCCACTCTACTAGAGCTTGCCTTTCCCCTTTGTGCCGTATTCATTAACTCGAGATTTTTGAATTTGCATCTTGAAAACACACAGCTTTTTTCAGGATTAATCCTTTTGTTTTGTATATTTAAAATCAGTCGACTAGGCATCAACTAATTTAATTGAGGTAAACAGCTGATTTAATACATATTTTTTATTTACTAATTTTTAATTTTATAATACTCTCGCCAACGAACTAAAAATTTAACCACTCAGGAGTACTTATGAAAACATTATTCGTTCTTTCGCTTTTAACTTTCGCGTCCGCTTCCCAAGCAGCAACTTGTGATGTTGAGATGGCAAAAAAATACGTAGCAGGCATTGAACTTGTTGCTTCAGATATCACTAACGTTGATTCAGGTGATCGCGTGAATGGTGTAACTATTTCTAAATCAGACATTAAAGCAGTATCTGCTGATTCCGCATATGTAGTAACCGTAACAAACGAAAAAGAGACTTATTACACTCCAGGAAACTATTCTAAGTATGTTGTAACTTTGAAAAAAGTTGGAAGCGCTTGTTACCCAGCTTCAATTACTTTGATTGGTAATACTTCAAAAAAATGACACTTAAAAAAGAGAACCTAAGCAATTAGGTTCTCTTTTTTATTTTGTATTCAACTAGTACAATCGACCTTGGAGTAAGCATGAAATCACTTTTAGCAATTTCAGTTTTTTTAATGATGAGCACAATTAGCCACGCACAAGGTTTTGCTGTTGAATCAAACTTCGACAGCATTAGCATCACTCCAATTTCTGATGTACTAACCATTAGCCCAGTGGAACAAAACGGTGTTCAATTTAGTGCAACCGAAGAAAATGCTTTATTTAACTGTAAAAAAGAAGGCTATAGCCTAGTTTTGAAAACAACTCAAATCGTTGGAAATGGAACCGGCTGGCTATATGTTGCAGACGGAAAAATGCATTTTGAAGATCACTCGGGTCATCCCTACGGCAGCATGCTTGGCTCTGTTACCTGTGGTCGCTAATTTTATAAAAAACAAAACGAAGGATATTTATGAAGAATTTAATTTTGGTAGTGATTTCAATTTTATTAAACGGAACATTTGCATTAGCTCAAGATTCTAGAACTGAAGTAATCGAAAATTCAGTAGTGAAAAGTACCTACGAATTAATGCAATCAAAAAACAATGGCACCTGCGATGAGTTGAATGTAAATAGCGTTCACTTTATGTGCATGGGAGCTATCCCAAGCAATATCACTAAACTTGAACTCATTTCTTCAGGTTGTGGGATTGCGGTTGAAATCAAATGCCCCACCGGATCTGCAAGAATTTTTGGTGAGACAAGATCCATTTCTGCCATAGATTCTTCAGGCATTCGCCAAGACATCAAAGGAATTAATCTAGGTCTTACCTTTAGCAGCATTACTATTACGCCGGTAATTGATTCTACACAGGCTACTTGTCCAACCGGATATTCAATGAGTAAAATTGGTTGTTTACCTCATGAAAACTAATCCACTTCAATTGATTACTTTTATCTGTTTATCGCTTATTTCTTTGATTTCCACAGCGAATGCCTCTGATCATTTTGCCTATATAAATTGCTCAGGCAAGCCACACATTTCCGAGAGTCAGTATGTTGAAGCTTGGACGATGAAATATAACAATTGTACGGATGGCGAATCAAAATATAGCGTTACTTTTAAACAACATGAAATTGTAAATCTAGATTTTTTATACGATAAGGAAATCGATCCAGGCGAACAATCACTTCTACTTTTTTGCGCTGGAACTGAAATTACAGGAACCTATGGAGCTGGTGTCATTGCTGGATTAGCCGCAGTTGTAAAAATGGAATTAGGTGCTTTCGTTTCAACCATAAATGGTCAATCTGCTTGCGCCGTTCTTCAAGGCGGTTGGGGCGCTGGCGCAGAAGTGAGTCCTGAAATACTCGAAATTAAAAGGAACAAATAGAAAGATTTTACATGAAAACAACAATTTTTATGATCATTACCCTAACTGCAATCTTACCTGCGATCTCTCAAGCCTCTGCTGATAAACTCAAGTGTGAAAAAGAGGTGACCAAAGAAATCGAAGGAAAAACCATGTACAACGTGGTTGAAAAAGTTCACAGCAAAGATGGAAAAACTTATGTAGTAGTATTCAGAACCGCTTCAGGTGATGCAGAAGAAGCTTCAGTTGCTATTGTTACTGCCAATACAGAAACTTGTAAGATCACGAAAGTTCAATATGTTAAGGGAGAGCACTAAACGTTAAAACGGAAGTGCATAATATCACCGTCTTTAACGGTGTATTCTTTTCCTTCAACACGAAAAGCGCCGGCTTCTTTAATTGCATTCTCTGTTTTGTATTTCACCAAATCTGAATAGTGATAAACTTCAGCGCGAATAAAGCCCTTTTCAAAATCAGTGTGAATCACACCCGCAGCCTGAGGAGCCTTATCACCTTTATGGATCGTCCAAGCGCGAACCTCTACATCACCTGCAGTGAAGTAAGTTTGCAAGCCAAGTAATTCATAACCACAACGAATCACGCGATCTAATCCCGCTTCCGCCATGCCTAAATCTTTTAAAAATTCAGCTTTATCTTCAGCACTCAACTCAGCAATTTCGGATTCAATTTTTCCACAAATCGCCACTACCAATGCACCTTCTGATTTTGCATGAGCTAATACTTTTTGGTAATTGGGATTAGTATCGGGATTCGCTTGAGAAGCCTCATCCACATTTGCAACATACATCACGGGCTTAATCGTCAGTAAGTGAAGCTCATGAATCGCTTCTTTTTCTTCCGGTGTTAAACCCGATGCACGAGCAGTTTTACCTTGATCCAAGGTTACTTTTAACTTTTCCATCACACCGAGCATTGCCTGCGCTTTTTTATCACCAGATTTTGCCTGTTTTTCAGTGTTTTTTAATTTTTTTAGAATGCCTTCAAGATCACAAAGAATGAGTTCGGTATCAATCGTTTCGATATCACGAATTGGATCCACACTTCCTTCTACGTGAATGATGTCGCCATCTTCAAAACAACGAACCACGTGAGCGATTGCATCGGTTTCACGGATGTGTCCTAAGAATTGATTTCCCAATCCCTCACCCTTAGAAGCTCCGCGAACCAAGCCCGCGATGTCTACGAAGGTCATCACTGCTGGAATTAATTTTTGTGGTGGAATGTATTTAGAAATTTCTTCTAAACGTGGATCGGGAACCTTCACCATTCCTGTATTTGGCTCAATCGTACAAAACGGGTAATTTGCCGCTTCCGCCTTTGCATTGGTGAGCGCATTAAAAATAGTACTTTTTCCTACGTTGGGTAGACCAACAATTCCACACTGTAAACTCATAGGGATTGACCTTATCGGATTTTACGGATTTTTTCGATGAAAAAGGGCCATTGCTTTCTTGATGTCGTCTTTTAAAACAAGACGAATTCCCTTTTCAGCTTTCTGAAACAACTCAGGGAGCCCATCCCACTCAGAATTCGGAATTTTGCCCAAAACCCAATCACTAACATCAATATTGGGATTAAAATTTCGCGGGTGGCCAATTCCTAGTCTAACTCGTGTGTAGTCTGTATTTGAAGCCCCCAAGCACTCATCAATGGATTTGAGACCATTGTGACCACCGTTACTACCCCCCACCTTGAATCTGATTTCATTGGGCGGGATATCGAGCTCATCATGGATTACGATTACATCGGATGGCGTGCATTTGTAAAATTGGTAAAAAGGAGCGAGTGATCGTCCGGATAGATTCATGAAGGTTTGAGGCTTGATCAAAATTGCCTGCTCTCCCTCAATCGTGCACTGAAAATATTCAGACTGATTTTTTTGCAAAGGCCCCTGCGCCTTCCACTCTTGCATTAAATAATCTAAACAAAGAAATCCAATGTTGTGCCGAGTAGTTTCGTACTTAGGACCAGGATTTCCCAAACCTACGATCAGCTTCATTGGAATTGCCTCATGTGAATAAACTACTCACAGAATCGTAGTTATGAATACGGTTAATGGCTTCAGCCAAAAGCGGAGCGATAGAGACTTGCTCAATTTTTTTACAAGCTCTTGCCGCTTCAGATAATGGAATTGAATCAGTGATGATCACTTTATCAATATTTGATTTTTCAATTCGTTCAATCGCAGGACCAGAGAGAACTCCATGGGTAGCAACCGCTACCACACTTACAGCACCATTTTTAATCACTGCATTTGCAGCTTCAGTGAGGGTTCCCGCTGTATCAATCATATCATCTAAAATAATCACGGCTTTTCCTTGAACATCTCCTACAATATTCATAGCCATCGCTACATTTGGTCCGATCCTTCTCTTATCGATCATGGCAACGTTTGCATTCATTCTTTTAGCCAAACTTCTCGAGCGCATCATCCCACCCGCATCCGGACTCACGATCACCAAATCATCTGATTTAATATTTTGTTGTTCTAGTTTTTTAGATAAAAACTCAAACAGAACCGGCATTGCATATAAATTATCAAATGGAATATTAAAAAAACCTTGAATTTGACCGGCATGAAGATCAACCGAAACTACACGCGATGCACCCGCCACCGTGAGTAAATCCGCGGTGAGTTTTGCACTGATTGGAGTTCGTGGAGAAACTTTTCTATCTTGTCTGGAATATCCGTAATAAGGAGTGATGACATTGATTTCTTTTGCGCTTGCTCTTTTGAGTGCATCCATCATGATCAATAGTTCCATTAAAGAATCATTCACGGGTGAACAAGTACTTTGGATTAAGTAAACTGCACGACCACGAACATTTTCTTTAATTTCTACGAAAATTTCACCATCACTAAATCTACGAATATCAACTGCGCCTAATGGACGCTTTAATTGCTCGCTAATTTTTTGTGAAAGAGCTGGATGCGCACTACCAGAGAGAAGAACCCATTCGCGATTACGTTGCATACTCATAGCTTCCTCGTTTTGAGTTAATTAATCAAGGTGAACGCCATGCTTCAAATACACTTTGTTGCGGCAAACCTTTTCTATATTGATACCAGTAGCGATTTCTAAGAATCGCCATCACATATTCTC